>DATDDC010000417.1:0-4949 GCA_036523995.1 Anaeromyxobacter sp. | reverse complement strand
TCCTCGGCGCCGCCGGCGCGGCAGCGTTCGCGCTCGCCGTCGCGACCGTGGCCCGGAACCAGGTCTGGCGCGATCCCCTGACGCTGTGGCGCGACGCGGCCGAGAAGAGCCCGAACAAGGCGCGCCCCCACCTCGCCATCGGCAACTTCCTCCGGGACGCGGGCGATCTGGCCGGCGCCGAGCGGGAGTGGGTGCGGGCCGCCGAGCTCGATCCCGCGGACTCCGCCGTGCGGAACCAGCTCGGCTCGCTCGCCATCGCTCGCGGAGACTTGCGCGCCGCGGAGGCGCACCTGCGGCGCGCCCTCGAGGCGCGCGGGGTCCTCCCCGACGTGTACTACAACCTCGCGCTCGTGCTCGAGGCGACGGGACGCCGCGCCGAGGCGCTGGCGATGTACCGCACCTTCGTCGAGCGCGCTCCGCCGGATCGCGCGCGCGAGGTCGCCGAGGTGCGGGCGCGGTTCGGGTGGCGCTGACGAGGAGATGGTTCCGGACGTGGCGACGTCCGAAACCTCAAGGCTCGCCGCGCGCGAGCATCTTGCGCGTCGCCGCAGCCTCCGCGGCGTAGTCCGGCCCAGCCACGGCCACGAACCGTTCGAAGGCAGCGCGCGATCGGGCCGAGTCCCCGCGTGCGCGGTACAGAAGGCCGAGGTTGTACCAGGCGCTCGCCTCCTCGGGATTCTCCTCGACGGCGCGGACGTTGAGAGCGAGCGCCGTCGCCGTGTCGCCGCGGATGAGGTGCCATGTCCCGAGGTCCGCCAGCGCAGGCGCGTATCGCGGCGACGAAGCGAGCGCGCGGCGCCACCAGGAAGCGGCCTCGTCGAGCCGTCCGGCCTCGCGCGCGAGGCGGCCCATCCTGTAGCACGCCAGGGCGTCCGCCGGGTCGAGCGCGAGCGCCCGCCGAAGCGCCTCCTCCTCCTCCTGCGGCCGCCCGAGCTTCCTGAGAACGGTCGCCAGCGCGAGGTGCGCCTCGAGGCTGCGCTCGGAGATCTCGAGCGAGCGGCGGATGTGCACGAGCGCCTGCTGCGGGTCGCGGTCGAGGGTCAGAAGAGCGAGCTTGATGTGAACCCTCGTCGCCGCGGGCTGGTCTTCGAGCGCCTTGCGGAAGAGAGTCTCCTCGTCCGCCCAGGCGGCAGAGTAGCGGAGCGTCGCGACCGAGAGGGCGGCGAAGACGGCGGCGGCGCCGAGCGCGACGGCGCGAGGGCGGGCCCGCTCGGAGAGCACCGAGAACCCCGTTCCGGCAAGGACCGCGAGCGCGACGCTCGGAAGGTAGAGGAGCCGCTCTCCGAAGATCGTCGCGATCGGGAAGAGGAGGTTCGACGCGGGGAGGAGGGCGACGGCGTACCAACCGAACGACCAGAGGACGACCGGAGCACGGCGGCGGAGGAGAACGCCCGCGCCGGCCCAGACGGCGGCGAGGGCGGCGCCTGCGAGGAATCGGGCGTCGAGCCAGGATGCGACCGGGGGGATCGCCGCGTACGAGTAGTCCGGTGACTGGCGGATCGGGAGCGCGTGCAGAATGACCCCCTTGCCGAAGACCGCCACAGCCGTCATGACGCGCTCCGCGGTAGGCGCGTGCGCGGCCGGGTTCTCCTCGAACCTCAGGGGCATCGGCGGAACGGGGGCAATCACAGCCCGGTATGCCGCGAGGTAGAGGAGGAGCGCCGCGGCGTAGCCTCCATAGAGGAGGAGCCGGCGGCGCCTCGGGATCGGCGGCTCGCCTGCGGGGACGGGACGGAGAAGATCTTGGAGCGCGACGAGCGCGACTCCGACGACGCCGACCTCCTTCGCCAGCATCGCTCCCGCGTAGCAGAGGATGGGCAGGACGGCGCGCGCCGCTGCCCCCGCCGTGGCGCGCATGTGACCGATCGCCATCGCAAGGAGGAACGCGGTCGCGAGGACGTCCTTTCTTCCGATCACGTTCGAGACCGCCTCGACGTGGATCGGGTGGACGGCGAACAGCAGCGCCGCCATCCCCGCCGCTCTATGCGGGAGCCCGAGCGTCAGCGCGAGGACGAGGACGAGCGCCGAAACGATCCCGTGAAGGAGCGCGTTCGCGAGGTGGTAGCTCCACGGCGCCAGCCCGGAGACGGCGTAGTTGAGGGCATACGTGACGCCGGTGAGCGGCCGGTACACGCGAACGTCGATGCCTCCACCCGACCATTCGTTTCGCGAGACGAGCTCGGGGAGGCTCGCGACCGAGCGGATGAGCCGGTTCTTCACGATGACGACGTCGTCATCGAAGACGAAGCCGTGGCCGACGGTGGGCACGTACAGTGCGAGCGCGGCCACTGCGACCAGGGCCGCCCAGGCGTACGGCCGTCGAGGCGGATCGTCGGGAGCCATCGGGCGGGTCGTACCCCGGGCGTCGTGCACGAGTCAACGGCAGGACGGATGCGTCACGGGCACGCGTATCCCGCCGCCTGAGGGAGCGGACACGAACGCGCAATGAGCCGCGCTCGTCATCTGCCCGCGCTGGCTCCCGGGAACGCGTGCGAAACGGTCTCGCGTGAAATGACTTGGCTCAAGGTGACATCGGCTCAACACTCGAGCTTCTCGAACTATTCACTTGTGGAGCGACTCCACTATCTGCGAAAATCACTCTCCACCACACGAACACACGAAGGGGAGACGAGACATGTGGAAGCTCCTCGGAAGCCACGGGCTTCTTGCTCTGATGCTGGTCCCGGCGCTCGCTCGGGCGCAGGCGAACCCGAACCAGATTGCCATCTTGCGCTGGTACGATGCCAACCAGTCGGGGATCAGCTACGCCGCAGGGGCCGATCTGAGAGGCATCGCGTTCGACGGCGTCAATTTGTGGGTGGCGAACCATAATGCAGGAACGGTGACGAAGCTGAAGGCGAGCGACGGCAGCGTCATCGGAACATACAGCGTCGGGGCGGGTGCCTTCGGCATTGCGTACGACGGTGCCAACGTTTGGGTGACTCAGGCGGGCGGCGTGACGAAGCTGAAGGCGAGCGATGGCAGCCTCGTCGGCACCTATGCAATTGGTTCGTATCCCAACGTCAACCTGGGCGTGGCCTTCGATGGGGCCAACGTGTGGGTGGCCAACAGCAACGGTACGGTGACGAAGCTGAGAGCGAGCGACGGCGTGTGCGTGGCGCCGTGCACGTTCACGGTGGGCGGTGGCGGTTGGGCTTCGGACGTGGCGTTCGATGGCGCCAACGTGTGGGTGACGAGCACGGGGTCCACGGTGAGCAAGCTCAGGGCGAGCGACGGCAGCGTGGTCGGGATCTACCCGATAGGCTCGCGTCCGTCGAACGTCGCGTTCGACGGGGCCAACGTGTGGGTCACGGACTACTACGGGAACACCGTGACCAAGCTGAGGGCCAGCGACGGAAGTGTCGTCGGCACCTACTCGGTAGGAGCAAATCCCCAGGGAATTGCATTCGATGGCGCCAACGTCTGGGTAGCGAACTGGGGCAGCAGCACGGTCACTAAGCTCAATGCGACCAGCGGAAGCCTGATTGGCACGTACCCGGTTCAACCAGGCGCTTCCGGCGTGGCGTTCGACGGCGCCAATGTGTGGGTGACCAGCTCGGGGAGCGTGAACAAGCTGTGATGGGGCCAGCGGCTTCAGTGCCGCTTGTGACACGTCATGCAGAGGTCGTCGAACGGCTTCCGCAGCGCGCTCTTCTTCTGGTGCGGATCGTGGCACGTGTGGCACGCCACCTTCCCGTCCGCGAGCAGCGGCAGGTCCTTCGCCGGCGTCTTCTGGACGACGTTCACCGGATGATTCCCGTGCCCGAGCACGTGGCACGCGGCGCACAGGGCGTTCGGCTCGCCGGTGAGCCTGCCGTCCTGGACGTGACAGCGCTGGCAGAGCGGCTTGCCCTTGTAGTCGTGCGGGCTCTTCAGCGCCGCCACCTCGGCGGCGGGATAGGGCTCGAAGAGCGGCTTCGCGGGCGCCGCGGGCGCGGCCGGCGCCTCGGCCGCGGTGCGCGGGCGGGAGGCACAGGAGGCGGCGGCGAGGAGGGCGGCCGCGAGGACGAGGCGAGAGAGCACCCCTATCCCGCCTTCCGCTTCGCGGGCGCGGCGGGAACGCGTCCGGCCTTCCGATCCTCCGCCTCGATCTCGGCGAGCATCGCCTTCACCGACTCGGGCATCTGCGCGTGCCCCGCCATGTGGCGCATCTCCTGGCCGAGGTAGCTGTTCTCGATGAGGAGCTTCAGGACGCGCACCATGAAGCTGCGCTTCTCCGGCGCGAGCTTCGCGAGGTTCTTGAACTTGTCGTGGAAGAAGTGCCCCGTGGCGCGGTGGAGCTCGCCCTGCAGCTCCTCCATCGTCATGTTGTCCGGCTTCATCACGGGCTCGACCAGGTTGTAGCGCCGGTAATCCCGCGTCGCGATGCGCGAGTCGAGCTGCGGCGCGATGTCGGCGTAGGGCCAGGGCGTGAGCGCGAGGAAGAAGGCCATGTCGGGCGCGTACCACTTCGCGAGCTCGACGGTCTTCCGGATCGACGCCGTCGTCTCCTCGGGCGTGCCGAGGACGAACGAGGTCTCCGACACCATCCCGTGCGCGTTGATGAGCTCGATGGCCTTCTTCGACTCGTTGACCTTGATGTCCTTCTGGTAGAGGTCGAGCGTCGACTGCGAGGTCGACTCCACGCCGAGGTACACGTGCGAGACCCCCGCCTTCGCGTACTTCGGCAGGATCGCCTCGTCGCGCAGGACGTCGTCGACGCGGGTCTCGAGGAGGAGCTCGACGCCGGTCCCCCGCTCGATCATCAGGTCGAGGATCCGCTCCCACCGGACGGGGTCGACCGTCGGAGTCTCGTCCGAGAGCATCGCGACGCGGACGCCGAAACGGTCGCGGAGCATCTCGAGCTCCGCCACGAAGGCCTGCGGCGCCCGGGCGCGCCACGAGCGTTCCCAGAAGCGCTGCTGCGAGCAGAAGGAGCAGCGCTGGCGGCAGCCTCGCGAGGAGGAGAC
>DATDDC010000416.1:0-4096 GCA_036523995.1 Anaeromyxobacter sp. | reverse complement strand
TTCAGGGATCCAACGAGGGCTACGGAAAGGAAAGACGACCTGACCTAGGAGGGCCATAGCGCGGCGAACACCGCCAGGGCGACCGCGGTCTTTCCGCTCGCCGGCCCGCCCGCCAGCTCCGCGAGCGCGCCGCGCGGGAATCCTCCGCCGGGGAGGACCGCGTCCACGCCGGCGAGCCCGCAGGGAACGCACCCCTCGCGCCGCGCCGGCCGCCGCTCGATGCGGCGGATCTCGTCGCGCAGCTTCGCGATGAAGAGGTGGCGCTCCGGTCCCTCGCGCATCCCGCTCCGCTCCTGGACACACGATATCTGCACGTCCGTTCAGGTAGCAAGCCGGTCTGACACGGGACCTCCTCCTGTCGGTACTCGGGGCGCGTCACTACCGTACTGGAAGCCAACACGACGACCACGGCAGGGTGCCTGGTCCGTCTCCAACGGAGCAGCGGAGGGGAAACATGAGGATCGAATGGGGTAAGGTGGCCGGCCTCGCGACGGCCGGACTGCTCGTCGCGGCGCCCGCCTGGGCGCAGACCGGTTCCAGCTCGACCGGGTCGACCGGGTCGTCCACGTCCGACACGACGAGCGGCAGCAAGTCGGGCTCGTCCACGGACCGGATGGGCCAGACCGGCAGCACGTCCGACAAGGGGACGAGCGGCAGCGCGACGGGCAGCACCGGCAGCACCGACACGAGCGGCAGCGCGACCGGCTCGACCGGCTCGACCTACGGGACGAGCGGCTCGGCGTCCGCGTCCAGCTCCTCGATGGGCAGCGAGCTGACCGGCAAGGTCCAGAAGCTCGACAAGCAGAAGCACGAGCTCACGCTCTCGCTCAAGGTGAGCGACTCGACCCAGGTCACGAAGAACGGCAAGACGGCGTCCCTCGCCGACATCAAGGAGGGCGATCAGGTCCGCGCCAGCTTCTCCGGCTCGGACGTGACGAAGATCGAGGTCATGTCGAAGAGCTCCACGTCGGGGTCCAGCGAGCCCTCGTCCAGCGGCTCTTCCAAGAGCAGCGGCTCGTCGAGCGGCTCGGCCGGCTCCATGGGCGGAACGAGCTCTCCTTCGGACAAGAGCTCGCCCAGCAGCCCGGACAGCTCGAGCGGCAGCAAGAAGGGCTACTAGCCAGCGGCAACGGCCGCTCCGCCGGCAGCGGAGGAGGGCGGCGGCTCCGTCGCGGGCCGCGCCCCCTCTTCGCGTGAGGGGGGAGCGCTGCGCACCTCGCGGCTCGGGGGCAGCCGGTGAGGCTGCCCCCGGGCTTCTTCACGGAGGAAGCGCTCCCGTCAGGTCCCGGTCGAGACGTCCTTCGCGCCGCGCCCGCTCTCCTGCTTCGCCTCCTGCGCCGCGATCTCGGCGCGGACCTTCTCCATGTCGAGCCCGCGCACCTGCCGGACGAGGTCCTCGAGCGCCGCCTGGGGCAGCGCGCCGGGCTGGGAGAAGAGGAGGACCCTGTCGCGCAGGATCATGAGGGTCGGGATGGAGCGGATGTCGAAGGCGCCGGCGAGATCCGGCTGGGCCTCCGTGTTCACCTTCCCGAAGGTGATGTCCGGGTTCTTCTCGGCCACCTTCTCGTAGGTGGGCCCGAAGGCGCGGCACGGGCCGCACCACGGCGCCCACCAGTCGATGAGGACGATCCCGTCGCGCTCGACGACGTCCTTGAAGTTGCCCGAGGTGATCTCCACCGTCGACGCGCTCGCCATCGTGACCCTTTCCTTCCCGGCGCCTCCGGGCGCCTCGTCCTCGCCAAGGTTCGACCCGCCGGCCGCGAAAAAGGTTCGCGGCGGGCGAGCGACGCCCCTCGATATAGGGTCCCCGAGCAGCCGGCGCCGCAGCGTCAGCGGGCGGGCGGGTACTTGTGGAGCTTCCGCTGCAGCGAGCGGCGGTGGATCCCCAGGCGGCGGGCCGCCTCGGAGATGTTCCCACCGCAGTCGGTGAGCACCCGCTGGATGTGCTCCCACTCGGCGCGAGCCAGCGAGGGCGTCTCGATGCCCTTCTCCTTCGCCGTGTTCGTGCCGGCCAGGGCCGCCAGGATCTCGTCCGCGTCGGCGGGCTTGGGCAGGTAGCCGACGGCGCCCTCGCGGACCGCCTCCACCGCCGTCGAGATGCTGCCGTAGCCGGTCAGCATGAGGACGCGCGTCGCGGGGTCCTGCCTCTTGAGGCCCTTGAGGACGTCGAGCCCGGAGCCGCCCGGCATGCGGAGATCGACCACCGCCATCTCCGGGGACTCCTTGGACGCCTCGCGCAGCGCCTCCTCGGCGCTCCCCGCGGTGCGGACGTCGAATCCCCGCCCGCGGATCGCCGTGGCCAGCCGCTCCCGAAGCACCTCGTCGTCGTCCACGAGCAGGATGCTCGGCAGGCTCTCTCGATTCGCTTCCATCACGGTGGTGCTCATGTGCTCCCCCCTTCGCCGGCGCTCACGGCCGGCAGCTCGATCCAGGCCTCCGTCCCGGCCCCGGGGCGCGAGACGATCTGAAATGCGCCGCCGAGCTGCTCGGCCAGCGCCCGGGTGAGGAAGAGGCCCAGACCCATTCCCTCTCCCGGCACCTTCGTCGTGAAGAACGGCTCGCCCACCCGGGCGAGCACGTCCGGAGTCATCCCCTTGCCCTGGTCGACGACCGAGGCGCGCACGCGGTCGCCCTCGGCCGCGACCCGGAGCTTCACCTGGGCGCCGGCCGGCGAGGCCTGCACGGCGTTCTTGAGGAGGCCGCGGAGCGTGTCCCCGAGCGCGCGCGGCGGCCCCATGATGCGCGAGTCCGCGGCGGGCGCGTCGACCGCCACGCGATCCCGCCCCGGGAACGCGTCGAGCGCGGAGTCGATCCAGGCACGCACGGTGAAGCGCGCCAGCGGCTCGCCCGCGTTCTCGCCGGCGTGGGCGGCCATGCGATCCAGGATCTCCCGGCAGCGCCCCACCTGATCGCGCACGAGCTGGAGGTCCTTCCCCACTTCCTCCGGCACCTTCGACCCGAGGAGCTTCTGCAGCTCCTTCGCCACGATCGCGATGGTGGAGAGCGGCGTCGACAGCTCGTGCGCGGCCCCCGCCGCCAGCGTGGCGAGGGACGCGAGCTTCTCGCGGCGGGCCGCCACCATGCGCGCGTACTGCAGCTCCTTCTCGCGAGAGGCGAGCGCGGAGGAGACGCGCTGCACGAAGAACACCACGAACACGGCCGCGAGGGCAAAGGCGATCCACATGCCCCGCAGGTGCGAGTTCATGAGCGCGGCGTGATCGAGGTCGGAGCGGACGTGGTGGGTGGGCCCCTCGATGGCGTCGTCCACGAACAGCGTGGCGAAGCCGAGCAGGCTCGCCCCCATGAGCGCCCATGACCAGCGCAGCGGCAGCAGCACCGCCGAGAGGGCCACGATGACGAGGTAGAGCGTGGAGAACGGGTTCGCCGCGCCGCCCGTCAGATCGAGCAGGACCGTGAGCGCGCCGATGTCGATGAACATCACGGCCGCGACGCTCGCGTCCGTCACCTTCACCTGGCGGGCCCAGATGCCGAGGGCGACGTTGCCCGCGATCTCGAGCACGAGGAGGCCGCCCAGCGTCACGAGGGGAAGGCCGACGGCCGTCCACGCCTCCGCCGCTGCGACGACGACGCACTGGCCCAGGATGGCCCACCAGTGCAGCTGCACGAGCCAGTACAGATTGACGCGGCCGCGATCGACGCGCGGCGTCGAGGCGCCTCGCGCGGGGGTCGGGAGCGCCGGAAGCGCAGGCGAGTCGTCCAGCCCCCCACTCGCTGCGATCTGGGTCGTCGCCACTTGCATCACCGCGATACTTGGGTGAAACGTACCACACCCGAATGCGTGCGGCGCGCCCGCGGCGCCGTGACGCACCTCGCTTGACGGCGCGCATGCCGCGCCCGTACGTTGCTCCGCTCATGCGCGGCCGCCGTCGCACACTCGCCTCCATCCTCGCCGAGAGCCTCGCCGCGCGCGGGGCCGGCCAGCCCGCGGCCATCGCCGCGGCCTTCGCCGAGGCCTGCGGACCGCGCCTCGCGCGCGAGGCCTCGTGCCGCGGTCTCACGCGCGACGGGCGCTTGCTCGTCCTCGTCCGGTCGCCGGCGTGGGCCGCGCAGGTGGAGAGCCTCGCCGAGGCGCTCC
>DATDDC010000415.1:0-4109 GCA_036523995.1 Anaeromyxobacter sp. | reverse complement strand
CGGGCTCACGCCGCTGCCCTCGGCGCGGGGCGCGCACCGCTACTACGCGCGGGCGGGCCCCGCCTGAGGACGGCGCGCACGCGCCCCGCGCTCTCTGCGGCGCACGAGCCTTCGCGCTCCGGGCGCCCGAGATGGCCGCTCCCGGACGCGCTCTCCGGGCCCGGCGGAGGGGACCCTACGCGACCTCCCGCGCCGGCTCGTCTCCCGGTCCCGGCCGCGGCTTCGCCTCGCCGCGCGCCACCCGCGCCGCGAAACCCCGGAGCCAATCGAGCGCCGCCGCCTCGATGGGCTCGTGCGCGTGCTCCGTCACGGCCTCGATGCCGGCCGCGGCGAGCTGGCCCTTCGGACAATGGCCGATCCTCGCCACCAGCACCGCCTGGCAGTCGGCGAGCGCGCGGAGCGCCACGTCGAGCAGGTCCTGGTCCCCTTCCCCTCCCCCGCAATATCGCTCCACGGCGCGGCGGCCCACGAGCCGGGCGCCCCGCGGCGAGACGTCGTAGACGAGGAGCTCGCGCGCGTGGCCGAAGTGCTGATCGACGAGGCCACCGCTCCTCGTCGCGACCGCGATGCGCGCGGTGAGCCCATCCGCGAGCGCCGTGAGCCGCGCCAGCGCCTCGTCGCGCGCGCGGGCCGCGATCGCCCGTGCGCGATCGACGGCGGCGCGCTTCTCCGCCCTCACCTCGCTCGCGTCGCGCGCGGGCCCCCGCGGCAGTCGCGCCAGCGTGAACGACTCGAACCTGTCCTCGCCCAGCCGGCCCACCGCGTCCGCGCGGCACTGCCGGCAGTGGCGCATCACCTTCTCGCCGACCTCGCAGGCCGACTGCACCGCCTCGAGCTCCTCGCCGGTCGGCCCCCGCTGGCCCGTCTTCCCGAAGTGCGTCCCGTGCTCCGGAGCGGAGAGGAGCGGCACGACGTTCACGAGGAAAGCCCCGGCCCTCCGGACGGCGCGCGCGACCTCGGGGAGGTGCGCGTCGTTCACGCCCGGGATCACGACCGAGTTCACCTTCACGAGGACGCCGCGCGCGGCGAGGCCGGCGATGCCCTCGAGCTGGCGCTCGGAGAGGATGCGCGAGGCCTCGGCGCCCCGCACCTTCCGGCCGCCCTGGAGGATCCAGGGGTAGATGCGCTCGCCCACGGCCGGATCGATCATGTTCACCGTGACCGTCACGTGGCGGACGCCCAGGCCGGCGAGGCGCTCCACGTGATCGGGGAGGGCCAGGCCGTTCGTGGAGAGGCAGAGCGTGAGGTCCGGCGCCGCGCGGCGAATGCCCTCCAGCGTCGCGTAGGTCGCCTCCGGGTTCGCGAGGGCGTCCCCCGGGCCGGCGATGCCGACCACGGACAGCTCCGGGATCTCCGCGGCGACCGCCAGCACCTTGCGAACGGCGTCCTCCGGCGAGAGCCGCTCGGAGACCACCCCGGGCCGGCTCTCGCTGGCGCAGTCGTACTTGCGGTTGCAGTAGTGGCACTGGATGTTGCAGGCCGGCGCCACGGCCACGTGCATGCGCGCGAAGTGGTGGTGCGCGTCCTCGGAGTAGCAGGGGTGATTCCGCGCCAGCGCCTCGGCGTCGGCGGGCGCCGCCACCGGCCGCCCGTCCCCGCACCCCCGGGCGAAGGTGCAGTTCGCCGCCTGGGTCGGCGCCGAAGCGCGATCGAGGAGGGCGGGCGGCGGGCTCATGATTCCTCCGGCTGCGCCGCGGCGTCACGCCGCGAGCGGCTCGAACGAGAACGCTTCCTTCTTGCAGGTCCGCCCGCAGGCCTGGCAGCCGATGCAGTCCTCCGGCCGCGCCACCGACGCGAACATCTTGGCGGACTCCTCTTCGTCCACCTCGGCGGGCGCGAGCACGTCGTGCGCGCAGATCTTGATGCAACGGCCGCAGCCGATGCAGAGCTCGCTGTCGATCGCCTTCACGTAGTGCGGGATCCACTCCTTCTTCCCGCGGGTGAACCCCGTGACGTACGCCATGGTCCGTCTCCTCCGTTCCTCGCCCGTGGAGGGCGTCGTTCACTCGTCGGCCGAGAAGCTCGGCACCGCCTCGCCGCCCATGGCCTTGCGGAGCCAGGGCGGCGGATTTCCCCTCAGCACGGCCTGCAGCTTCGCGATCGCCTCGGCGATGGGGACCTCGCCGCCGCCCGTCTTCATCGGGTGGATCTTCCGGGCGACGAGCTTCGCTGCGGCGGGCCCGCCGATCTGCTGCGTGTAGACGATGGCGCACCCCGAGACCGCGTCGGCGCGGGCGCTCGTCCGGCCCTCCTCGTCGACGGCGCCCTCCGCGATGAGGGGGCTCACCGGCCCGAGAAGCTCGGCACGCTCCGGACCGACCTCCCAGATCCAGTACGCGCTGGCCTGGCCGAAGTGCCGATCGATGGTCTTGCCGTCGCTGCTCGTGAACGCGACCTTCATGCGCGGCTCCTCGCCCGTCAGTTGTGCGCCAACCTCTGCGCCTCCGAGGCGCTCGCCTGGAACAGGTTCGCCACCTCGAAGACGAGGTTCATCGTGCCGCGGTACCCGACCCACACCTTGGCGTGCGCGCCCAGCCGGTCGAACACCGGCAGGCCGGCGCGCAGGTGCGCCTTCACCCCGAGCTTCGCCGCCGCCTGGCGGCCGTTCGAATTGGCGACGATGAGGTCCGCGCCCCTGGCCGCGCCCTCCAGGTCCTCGAGGTCGCCCGCGAAGACGTTCTCGCAAGGCAGGGCGTCGAGGCCCCGCGTGCGCGTCGCCGCGATGGCCGCCTGGATCTCGCACCCCATGCTCGCGAGGAAGCGGGTCAGGGACTTGAGCGCATCGGCCTCGAGCGCGAGGGCGACCTTCTTGCGGCCGAGCTGGTAGTGGCAGTCCGCCATCGCGTCCATGAGGCGGGACCGCCAGCGGCGCAGGCCCGGGGGAGCCTCGCGCCCGGTGATCGCGGAGAGCGTCGCGACCAGGCGATCGACCTCGGCGAGGCCGGTGAGCGAGGTGAAGCCGTAGGCCGGCACGCCGAACGCGTCGCGGAGCGCGATGGCGGCCTTCGCGAGCGAGTCGCCGACGTAGATCGTCGCGGCGCTCCGCCCGGCCCTGCGGATCTCCTCGACCGGGATCCCTCCCGTGGAGAGCGGAGAGACCTCCTCGTCGACGTGGCCGTCGAGGGCGTTGGCGACGTCGGGGATGGCGAGCACGGTGAGCCCGAAGGACTCGACGAGCGACTTCACCTCCTCGACGTCCGCGGGCGTGAGGTGCGCACCGGGGAGCAGGTTCACCTGGTCCGGGATGCGCTCGCCGCCCCCGGCGAGGGTGCCGACGATGGCCTCCACGGCGGCGGCGTAGCCCTCCTGGAGCGAGCCGCAGTAGTCGGGTGTCGACGCCCAGACGACGGGGACGCCCTCGAGGTCGGGTCGCTCCGCGCGGAACTGCGCGACGGCGCTCCGCACGTCGTCGCCCATGGTCTCGGTGAGGCCGGACGTCATCACGCCCACGACGCCGGGGCGGAACTTCTCCACGACGCGGGCGAGCCCGGCCTTGAGATTCTCCCAGCCGCCGAAGATGGCGGCGTCCTCGCTCATGGCCGTGGAGTTGAGGGCGATCGACTCCTTGAAGTGGCGCGAGAGCTGGAGCCGTATGAACGTGGAGCAGCCCTGCGCGCCGTGGAGGAGCCCGAGCATCCGGTCGACGCCGAGGTAGGCGAGCGTCGCGCCCAGCGCGGGCGAGTTCTTCTGCGGGTTCACCGTGGCGGGCTTCGAGGGCACCTTCACGCGCGACCTGGAGAGGTCCTCGGCGAGGAGCGCCTCCGCGTGGCAGGACGCGGCGGCACGCTCGGCCTCGCGCTCCGCGTCCGAGAGCTCCCAGGGCGCCTTCGCGTCGAGCGCCTTCCAGATGGGGTTGTTCACGGTGAGGTCGAGCTGCCGCGCGAAGGTGACCATCCCCTCGTAGCCGGCGTACGGGTGCGAGCGACCGTGGTTGATGTCGAGGAAGGGCGTGCGCGTCTTGAGCGCGAGGAACTTGGTCTTGCCGCCGGCGACGACGAGGTCGGGGAGCTTCTCGCGCAGGATCGCGAGGAGGCCCGCCGTCGAGGTGTCCTCGATGATGCGGGCGTCCCGGTGCATGAGCGACTTCATGCGGTGGAAGTCCTCGAGCG
>DATDDC010000414.1:0-7896 GCA_036523995.1 Anaeromyxobacter sp. | reverse complement strand
AGGTCAGCCGGGGCGCCGCCGAGCGCCTCTGCGAGCGGCCCGTCCAGCGCGGGCGCGAGGCCGCGGAGCGCGTGCCAGGGGACGCCCTCGAGCCTCTCCTCGGCGGCGGAGCGCATGGCGTGCGCGGCGGGCTACGCCGCGGACGGAGCCGCCGGGGCCATGGCGCGCGCCACGACGTCGCGCAGCGTTCCGCGGTCCACGGGCTTCTCGAGGTACGGGTTCGCGATCCCGTCCAGGAACTCGCGCGCCGCCGGGGTGAAGGCTCCTCCCGTGAGGAACACCATGCGGGCGGCGACGTCCGGAAGGGTGGCGGCCAGGGCCGCGTGGAGCTCCATGCCCGTCATGCCGGGCATCATGAGATCGCAGAACACCACGTCGAAGGCGCGATCCTCGCGGAGGAGCTCGAGCGCGGCCTGCCCGGACGTCCGTGCCACGACGTCGTGCAGCGGCGAGAGCATGCGCGAGAGGGCGCGGCTCACGAGCGGCTCGTCGTCCACCACGAGCACGCGGCCGCGCCGGGACGACGCGGCGGGGGCGGCGCCGGCCGGGGCCGGCTTCTCGACGGCGGCCGTTCCGGCCGTGAAGCGCGCCGCGTCCTTCGCCGGCGGCAGGACCACGCGGAAGGTGGAGCCCATCCCCGGGGCGCTCTCCACGCTGATGTGCCCGCCGAGCTGGGTGACGATGCCGTGGCACACGGACAGGCCGAGCCCGGTGCCCACGCCCACCGGCTTCGTCGTGAAGAACGGATCGAAGATGCGCGGCAGGACGTCCGGCGGGATCCCCACCCCGGTGTCCGAGACCTCGATGACGGCGCTCCCGTCGGGCGCGGTGGACGTCGCCACGCGGACGCGGTTCTCCCGCTCGCGGCCCTCGGGGAGCGCGTGGGCCGCGTTGATGACCAGGTTCAGGAACACCTGCGCGAGCCGGTGCTCCGAGGCCTGGACCTGCGGAACGTCGCCCAGGTCGACGACGAGCTCGCCGCGATGCCGGATCTCGTTGGCGGCGAGGCCGAGAGCCGACTGGAGGACCCGCCGCGGGTCGAGGACGGCGCGCTGGTCGTCGCCGGGCCTCGAGAACGCCCGGAGCGAGCGCACGATCTCGCGCACGCGCACCGCGCCGTCCTTGGCATCCTGGAGCGCCCGGCGGAGCTCCGGATCCGCGGCGTCCTCGGACACCTCGGAGAGGGCGAACTCGAGGTTCGAGAGGATGAAGGCGAGCGGGTTGTTGATCTCGTGGGCCACCCCGGCGGCGAGCGTGCCCACGGAGGCCAGGCGATCGGCGAGGACGAGGTGCGACTCGAGCCGCTTCTTCTCGGAGACGTCCTCGATGACGCCGAGGGCGAACTGGAGCGCGCCCGCGTCGTCCCGCAGCGCGCTCGCGCGCAGGAGGGTCTCCGCCACCGAGCCGTCCTTGCGCCGGTAGCGGCGCGCCATCTCCGTCGTCTCGCGCGTGCCCTGGACCATCTGGGCGAGGATGGAGCGGGCGTAGTCGTCCCCGGGCTCGTGGATGTCCACGGGCCTGAGGCCGCGCATCTCGTCGTCGCCGTAGCCCAGCATCCTGCGCAGGGCGCGGTTGGTCTCCACGATGCGGCCGTCCGGCGCGACGATGATGATGCCCAGCGAGGCGAACTCGAAGGCGGCGCGGAACTTCGCCTCGCTCGCCCGCAGCGCCTCCGCGCCGCGCTCGCGAGCGGTCATGTCGCGCGCGATCGCCTGGAAGTACTGGCGTCCCTCGAACTCGTCGACGTGGACGCTCACCGAGACCGGCAAGGTGGAGCCGTCCTTGCGCCGGTACCGCGTCTCGACGATCCGAGCGCCCCGCTCGATCTGCTCCCTCACGCTCGAATCGAAGTCGCCGAGCGTGGCAGGATCGCGCAGGTCCCGCACCGGCATGCCCACGAGCTCCTCGCGCGCGTACCCCAGCATCTGCGTGGCGCGATCGTTCGCGTCCACGATGCGGAGATCGGCGTCTGCGACGAACACCGCGTCGTTGGCGAGCTGGCCGAGGTTCTCGAGCTTCCGGGCGAGGAGGCGGCGTTCGGCGTCGGCCGCCGCGCGCTCGCGCTCGAGGCCGCTCACCTCGGTGCGCCACCACAGGGCCGCGCCCGCACCCCCCGCCAGGACGAGCGCCGCCGCCAGGAGCGCGGTCCAGAAGCCGAGCGACCGGATGGGCGCGAAGGCCTCGCGGGAGTCGACCTTCGCGACGAGCGTCCACGCCGAGTCGGGGACGGGAGCGATGGCCCCGAGCACCGCGTGCCCGCGGTGATCCCTCGCCTCCAGGACGCCGCGGGTGCCGGAGGCGGCCAGCGCCGCGACGTCGTCCGTCTTCCCGAGCGGGACGCGGACGGTCATCGGGCCCGATCCGTCGCTGAGCTCGTTCACGACGACGGCGTGCCCCTCCTCGGATGCGACGAGCAGGGTCTCGGCCGTCTCGGAGGGGCGGGGCCACGACTGCAGCATGGCGAGGAGCTGCCGGCGCGGGTCGACGCGCAGCACCACCGCTCCGAGGAGCGTTCCGTCGGCGGCGGTGACGGGCGCGAGGAGGTTGAGGTGCAGCTCGGGGTCCGCCCGGTGCCGGTGCATGGGCGTGAGGACGGCGCGGCGTCCCCGCGCGGTGCGCCGGATGAGGTCCAGCATCTCGGCATCCGCGAACTCGGCGAGCGGCGCGCCCGACATGAAGCGGACCTCGCCCTCCGGGCCGAGGAACGCGATGGCCGGGTACTCGCGGTGGCTCCGGAGCGCCGCGTACAGCGCCTCGAGGCCGCTCCCCACGTCGCGGTGCTCGGTGATCTCCCCCGCGAGATGGAGCGCGACGGTGTCCGCGTCGGCCACGCGCTCGTCGCGCCAGCGCACGAGCTCGCGGACCTTGAGGAGGGAGATCGTGGAGAGCTCGCGCCCGGCGTCCGCGCGCAGGTCCGCGGCGCTCGCCAGGTAGGAGAAGGCCGCGGCGCCGCCGATCGCGGCGGCGACGAGCAGGAACAGCGCGAGCGGAGCGGCCCACGACGGGCGCGCCGGCGACGGTCTCGCCGGATCGAGGTCGGCAGCTCGGAGCATGTTCGGGCCCGCTCGCGAGAGCATACGACGCCCCGCGTCCCCGAAAAACGGGTGGCCCCGGCCTCGGGCGCTCGAGACGGGAGGGTCAGGAGAGCCGGCGCCGCAGGAAGTTGACGGCGTCCATGCGCGTCACGAGCCCGAGGAAGTCGTCGCCGTCCATCACGATGGGGACGAGCCCCTGCGAGAACGGCGGCAGGAGGGCGGACAGCTCCGTCGATCTCCCGACGGTGACGAGCCGGGTGGTCATGTGATCGCGGACGGGATCGCGCAGGCGCGCCTCGTCCCCCGCCGCTGCGGCGAGATCGCTCTCCCGGGCGGGGCGCGCCCGTCCCCTGTAAACTGTGAGGCCGGAGGTCGGAGCATCCATGAAGTACCGGTTGGGAACGGCGCGGCGCCTCGCCCTGGGGTTCGGCGCCCTCGTCCTGCTCATCGCCGCGGCGTCGACGGTGGCCATCGCGGGCTCGGCGCGCGTCCACGATGGGCTCGCCGAGACCCGGCGCCGCGAGGAGGGGGTGCGCCTCTCCCTCGAGCTCGCCAGCGCGGTCCGCGATCAGTACGCGCACCAGGCGCACACCATCATCATCGGCAACGACTCGCACCTCCGCTTCTACGCGGAGGCGCGCGAGACGGTGGCGCGCCTGGGCCGCGCGCTCCGCCAGGCCGCGGAGGACCCGGAGGAGCGGGCTCTCGTCGAGGAGATCGAGGCGGAGAGCGTGCGGCTCGACGGGATCTTCCGCGAGCGGATCGTCCCGGCCGTGCTCCAGGGCGAGCGCGAGAACGTGAAGGTGGAGCACGGTCGCGCGCAGCTCGTCGTGACCCGCATCCAGGACCTCACCGAGGCCCTCGTCACGCGGTTCGAGACCTCCATCCGCGCCGTGCGCGCCGAGGTCGAGCAGGTCGAGCGCCGGACGCGCCGGTTCCTCGTGGCGCTCCTCGTGGCGGCGCCGCTCGTCGCGCTCGGCGTGAGCCTCGTCATCGGCCGATCCATCGCGGTGCCGGTGGCCCGGCTCGAGCAGGGCGCCGCTCGCATCGGGGAAGGGGACCTCGACACGCGCATCGAGGTGGCGGGCGCGCCGGAGCTGGTCGCGCTCGCGGAGCGCTGGAACGCCATGACCGCCGCGCTCAAGGAGCACGAGCGGAAGCTCGTGGAGTCGGAGAAGCTCGCCGGCATCGGCCGGCTCGCGGCCGGCGTGGCACACGAGATCAACAACCCGCTGGGCGTGATCCTCGGCTACGCCAAGCTCCTCGGGCGCAAGGCCGCCCCGGAAATGGCCGACGACCTCGCCGTCGTCGAGGAGGAGGCGCTCCGCGCCAAGGAGATCGTGGAGGGGCTGCTCGACCTGTCGCGGTCGCTCCCCATGGCCGCGGAGCGCATCGACCTGCGCGCGCTCTCGGAGGACGTGGTCTCCCGGCTGCGCGAGGCGCGGCTGCTCGACGGCGTCGAGGTCCACATCGAGGGGACGGCCAGCGCGCCGGGGCACTCCGAGAAGCTCCGCCAGGTGCTCGTGAACCTCGTGCGGAACGCCGCCGAGGCCGCGGGGCCGGGCGGCCGCGTCGAGGTGGACCTGGGCGAGTGGGACGGCAGCGCCGAGGTGGCGGTGGCGGACTCGGGGCCCGGCATCCCCGCCGAGGGGCGGACGCACCTCTTCGAGCCGTTCTTCACCACGAAGGCCCGCGGCACGGGGCTCGGCCTCGCGGTGTCGCGCGCCATCGCCCGCGCCCACGGCGGGGACCTCTCGGCCGTGGCGCCGCAGGGTGGGGGAGCGCGGTTCGCCCTGCGGCTCCCCACCTCGCCCCCGGCAAAGGAGGCCTAGCGCCCCATGCCCGCGCCGCGCGTCCTCGTCGCCGACGACAAGGAGAACATGCGCAAGCTGTTCGCGAAGATCCTCGCGGACGGCTACGAGGTGGAGACCGCCGAGGACGGCGCCCGCGCCATCGGGCTCGTCGCCACGCGCGAGTACGACGTCGTCGTGACCGACATCCGCATGCCGGGCGCCGACGGCTTCGAGCTGCTCGCCGCGGTGAAGGCCCGCGCGCCCTCGACCGAGGTCGTGCTCATGACCGGCTACGCCACGGTGCCGGACGCCGTGCGCGCCATGAGGATGGGAGCCTTCGACTACCTCGAGAAGCCGTTCGATCCGGACGCCGCCCTGGCGGTGGTGGCGCGCGCCGCGGAGCGCAAGCGGACGGCCGACGCCGCGCGGCTCGCCGTCCGCCCCGGCGAGGAGGATGCCTTCCACAACCTCGTGGGCCGGAGCGCCCCGATGCGGGCGGTGTACCGGCTCCTCGAGAAGGCCGCCCGGACCGACGCCACCGTGCTCCTCCTCGGAGAGACGGGGACCGGCAAGGAGCTCGCCGCCAAGGCCATCCACTACCACTCGGCGCGCCGCGAGCATCGTTTCCTCCCCGTGAACTGCGGAGCGCTGCCCCCGGACCTCGTGGAGAGCGAGCTCTTCGGCCACGCCAGGGGCGCCTTCACCGGAGCGGCCATGGCGAAGCGAGGCCTCTTCGAGGAGGCGGCCGGCGGGACGGTGTTCCTCGACGAGGTGGGCGAGCTGCCCCTCGCGGTGCAGGTGAAGCTCAACCGCGTGCTGCAGGACCGCGAGATCCGCCGCGTCGGGGAGAACGCTCCCGTGCAGGTGGACGTGCGCGTCCTGGCGGCCACGCACCGCGACCTGCGCGAGGAGGTGAAGGCGGGGCGCTTCCGCGAGGACCTCTTCTATCGGCTGAACGTGCTCGCCATCGTGCTGCCGCCGCTGCGCGAGCGGCCCGAGGACGTGCCGCTCCTCGCGGGCCACTTCCTCGAGAAGCACGCGCGCGCCGTGCGGCGGACCCTGCGCGGCTTCGCGCCGGGCGCGCTCGGCCGGCTCGTGGCGCACGGCTGGCCGGGCAACGTGCGCGAGCTCGAGAACACGGTGGAGCGGGCCGTGGCCGTCGCCGCGGGGGACGAGATCCAGGTCGAGGACCTCCCGCCGGAGGTCGCCCTCACCTCGGCCGCTCCCTCCGCTCCCGGGGCGGGCCCGGGCATCGCCGGCCTGGCGGCGTTGCCCTACAAGGACGCCGTGGCGGAGGCGCGGGATCGCGTCTCGCGGGAGTACCTCGCCGCCATCATGAAGGAGTTCGGAGGCAACGTGACGCGCGCGGCGGAGCGGGCCGGCATGGAGCGCGAGAGCCTGCACCGGCTCCTGCGGCGCTACGGGCTGCGCTCGGACGACTTCAAGTAGGCGCGGCTCGCGCCGCCGCCTTGCGCAGGCGGAGCGCCGCGCAGCCCGTCGCGCAGGGCGCCCCTGAGGTCCGGGGCGCTTCAGCGCGAGACCGCGACACCCCAGGGGAGCGAGCCGACCGGGATCCGCTTCACGACCGAGAGCGACGCCGCGTCGAGGACGGCCACGTCGTTGGACGGGCCGTTCGCGACGTACAGCTTCCGCCCGTCCGAGGTGATCGCGATCCCCCAGCATCGCGCGCCCACGCGCTCCGCGGTGGCGACGACCTTCCGGGTGGCGACGTCGATCGCCGAGACCGTTCCGGCGCGCCCGTTCGAGACGTAGAGGCGCGTGCCGTCCGGGCTCATGGCGAGGCCCATGGGACGGGATCCCGGCGCGAGCTCGATGAGCCCGGCGGGCTGGCGCGCGCGAGCGTCGATGACCTGGATCGCCGCCTCGAGCTCGCACGTCGCGAAGGCGAGCGCGCCGTCGCGCGTGAACGCGACCATGCGCGGCCGCTTGCAGGTGGGCACCCGCGCGACGACGCGCCGGGTGGAGGGCTCGAGGAAGTCCACCCGGTTCTCGCTCTCGCAGGCCACCGCGACGGTGCGCCCGCCCGGGGCCACGGCGACGCCCTCCGGCTCGGCGCCCACGCGCACGGTGGCGACCACGCGGGCGGCGGGGATGTCGACGATCGACGCGGACGCGCTCTCCTCGTTGGACACGACGAGCGTCCTTCCGTCGGGGAGGAGATCGAACGACTCGGGATCGTCGCCGGCGGGGAGGATCCGGACGACCCTTCGCTTGCGCACGTCCACCACGGCGATGCCATCCGCGGAGCGATCGGGCGCCGCCGCGGAGGCGGGCGCCGAGCCGGGCCCCTGCGGAGGCGAGCCGGAGAGCGCCGCGAAGAGCCTCGCGCCCTTCGCATCGAGGCGCAGGCCGCGGGGCCGCTTTCCGACCGGCACGGTCGCGACGACCTCGTCCTTCGCCCCGTCGATGATCGAGAGGTCGTTCGAGCCCTCGTTCGAGACGTACACGAACGGAGGCCTGGGGCTCGCCCCCGGCGCGGCCCGCGAAGGCCCTGCGGCGCCGAGGGTCGCCGCCAACGCGAGCGCCGCCGCGCACGGCAGCGCAGCGGGACGGAGGGTCGAAGGAGCGACGTGCATGGAGGTCTCCGCAGGCTCTCGCCGGCCGATGAGCCTACGGCGCCCGGGCGGGCGGCGCGACGACGGGCGAGCGCGCGCCCCACGCGGGCCGCGCCCTCGCGCCGGTGGACGGGGGCGCGATGGGCGGACCATCATCGGCGCATGGCGATCCTGCTCTACGCGCTGGGCGCGGCCGCGCTCCTCGCCGGCCTCGCCGGCGTGGTGCTCCCCGCCCTGCCGGGCGCACCCCTCCTCGTCCTCGGCGCCGCGCTGGTCGCGTGGGCGGAGGACTTCACCCGCGTGTCGGGGTGGACCGTCGCGGCGTGCGCGGTCCTCGGCGCCTTGATCCTCGCCGCGGACTTCGTGGCGGGCGCGCTCGGCGCGAAGGCGTTCGGAGCCTCGCGCTGGGCCGTGCTCGGGGCGGGCATCGGACTCCTCGTGGGGATGTTCCTCGGCCTTCCGGGCATCATCCTCGGGCCGGCCCTGGGGGCC
>DATDDC010000413.1:0-2330 GCA_036523995.1 Anaeromyxobacter sp. | reverse complement strand
CGCGCCGGCGAGGCGCGCGCGGCGAGGAGCCGGACGTTGTTCGCGAGGGCATCGAGGTCGATCTCCGCCCACGCCGGGCGGCCGCCCCACTGCGAGGGGGGGAAGGGCATGGCGGGCATCTTAGCGGGGATCCGGCCGGTGCACAGGAGCGGGCGGGCGGCGCTGCTCACCACTTCGCGCGCAGCGCGCTCCCGAACCGGGTGCGATACCGCACGGCCAGCTTCTCGAGGTCGTCTTTCTCGCCGAGCTTCTCGTGCGCGTGGGCGAGCCGGGCCCACACGTCCCGGTCGTGATCGTCCCGCTCGAGCGCGCGGCGAAGCTGATCGCGCGCGTCGGGCCATCTGCCGTCCCACCCGGCGAGGACCCCGAGCACGTAGGGCGGCTCGTAGGGCCACGGCGGCCCGCGGTCGGCGGCGGCGCACGCCCTGCGAGCTGCGGCGGGATCGCCGCCCTGGGCCTCCACGAGGCATCGCAGGAGCGGTCCGCCCGGGGCGGCCGGGAACGAGGACTCCAGGGTCTCCGCGATGCTCCGCGCGGGCGCGAGCCGGCCCTTCTCCGCGTGGGCGCGGCCGCGCAGCACGGCCTCGACGTACTCGGGCTCGCGCGCGGGCTCGACGCCGGCGTCGCGGGTCAGGAGGGCCGCACGCTGGCGCGTCCTCGTGCAGTACGAGACGACGCCGGGCGCTCCCTTCGCGCCGGCGCGCGAGGCCGCCCGTTCCGCGGCGGAGCACGCGTCGAGGCGCGCGAGGACCCCGGCGAGCTCCGACCACTCCGCCGGCGGCGGTGGCGGCGCGGCGCTCGTGAAGGACTCCTCCGCCCGGATCGCGGCCTTCGCCGCTCCCGCGCGATCGCCCAGCTCGACGAGCACGCGCGAGAAGAGGATCGCGGCCGCGCGCGGTCCGAGCGCCTTCGCGCCGCGGCATTCCGTCGTCGCGGCAGCGCGAGGATCGGCTCGGCGCCGCAGGTGACAGGCGTACTGCTGGAGCGGCCCGCGATCCCGCAGGTGCGCGGCGATGGGCTCGACGAGCTTCCAGGCCCGGACCGGATCGCCCATCCGATCGCTCAGCTCGGCCTGCGTCAGCGCCGCGGCGTCCGCCGCCCGGGGGTTCGAGGCGTCGCCGGCGGGCGCGGCAGGCGCCGGCTTGCGCCGGGTGTCTCGGGCGATCGCGCCGGTCGCGGGATGCCCGCCGGTGGCCTCGAGCCACCGCGCCGCCTCGAGCGCCTTCTTCACCTCCTCCTCGTCCCACGCCGCCGCGCGTGATCGCTCCACCTCCGCGCGATATTCGCTCGCCCACGCGGCGCGATCGGCGGGGGCCGTCGACGTGCGCCGCGCCAGCCCCAGCGCGATGACGCGGACGGCGGTCGCCGAGAAGGCGCTGCTCGAGCGGCCGTACATCGAGGACATGAGGGTGTCCGGCGCGCGCTCGTGGAACGCGCCGAGCGTGTGACCCCACTCGTGCAGCAGGACCGCCGTCTCGCGGTGCAGCTCCCGCTCGTGGAGGAGCGCGTCGCGCTCGGCGTCGGGCAGCTTGTCGAGGGCGCGCCGGAACGCGTCGCCCTCCTCGAACGACACCATCCCGCGCAGCACGAAGTACCGTCCGAAGGCCTGCGCCATGCCGAGCTGCTCGTGCGAGCCCGAGAACACCTCGGAAGAGGAGACGAACCCGATCACCCAGTCGGCGTCGGCGCCCGGCTGCGCCTCGACGAGGTCGGAGAGCGACTCGGAGAGCTTCTTCGCCCGCCCCGAGTGCGGCCAGGCCTCGATGCTCCTCGGCACGAGCCGCACGGCGAGCTGCGCCTCGATCACGCGGTTCGCCCGCTCGAGCTGCGCGTCGATGCGCGCCCGCCAGCGGATGAGGTCCGCCCGGTAGTCGTCGTCGGCGTAGATGCGCACGGAGAGCTCGCGCACGGTCGCGGGCGGCGCCGCGGCCTCCGGCATCGGGGCGGGCTGGAGCGTCTTCGCGTAGTCGCGCTGGACGTCCTTCTGCGTGCGGAACATGCCGCAGCCCTGCGCGGCGATTCCCGACGCGAGGAGCGTGGCGATCGCGGCGCGCCGGGGCCGGCGAGCGACGGGCACGCACCGAGCGTACCACCTTCGAACGTCGCGCGGGCGGCGCTACTTCACGAAGCTCTCCTGATACCCCGCGTCCTCGATCCCCGCCGCCTCCGCCGTCCGCGCCAGCGGCTGGTAGCAATCCAGCATCACCGCCAGCTCGTTCGTGCTCTTCGCCCCGACGGACCCCTCGTAGGCGCCGGGGTGCGGCCCGTGCATGACGCCCGCGGGATGGTGCGAGATGGAGCCCGGGCCGACGCCGCGGCGCGAGGTGAAC
>DATDDC010000412.1:0-1659 GCA_036523995.1 Anaeromyxobacter sp. | reverse complement strand
AACCCCGCCCAGAGCGCGAGCGAGAGGAGCGCCCGCTCCGTCAGCGTGCTGCGGCCGGCCATCTCGCCATCGCGTCGGCGACCCAGGTGGCGAGCGGATCGTCGGCGCGCGCGGCGGCGGCGAGCGCGGCCCGCTCCGCCTCCGGGAGCGCGGCGTTCCGCGAGCGCACGAACTCGGCCGCGGCGCGCACCACGAGCGGGACCGCGGGCAGCGCGGCCCCGGTTTCGCCGCGCACGTAGGACTTGAGCTTCTCGAGGTGCCGCGGCCGGACCGGCGCGAAGGCGAGGAGCGCCGGGTCGAGCCTCACGTCGGTGCGGACGGCCTCGAGGTAGAGGAGCGCCCATGTGCCGGAGTCGAGCTGCACGCCCACCAGGGCGGGAGGGAGCGGCCGGAGCTTCTCGAGCGCCGCGCGCGGGTCCTTCCTCACGAGGCCGTAGAGCGCGGGCACGACGAGCTCGTCCGCGCCCTTGGGCGCCGGAGACGGCGGCGGCAGCCCCGCGCGCGCGCGGAGCACCGGATCCGGGGCCTTCTCCTCGAGCCGCCGCACGAGCGCGTCGGAGCCGCTCACGCCCCGGAGCGCCGCCAGGCGTGCGTAGAGGACGGCCGGCTCCGCCCGGCTCGGCAGGGGGAGCGCGTCGAACAGCGCGGCGATCTCGGCGAGGGCCTCGGCCCCGCGGCCGAGGCGGACGAGGGAAGCGGCGGTCTCGGGGAGCACCTCCGCCGCCTGCTCCGCCGAGAGCACGCGCAGCGTGCGATACGCGGCGGCGGCGCCGCCGAAGTCGCCCGTCTCGGCGCGGAGCGCCGTGACGAGCCTCAGCAGGTCCGGGTCCTTCGGGAACCTCGCCAGGGCGGCCTCGGCCCCGGCGAGCTGCTCGGCGCCGTCGAGGAGGCGGAGATGGAGGTACTGCGCCGTGGGGGATTCGGGCGCGGCCTCGGCGCGCCCCCGGTACTCGGCCACGAGCTCCGGAAGCTTGCCCGCCGCCTCGAGCGCGAACTGGTAGGAGCGCTGCACCATCACGTCGTCGGGGAACGCGGTGCGCACCACGCGCGCCACCCGCTCGCCCTCGGCCGGACCGGAGGCGACGGCGACGCGGAGGAGGATGCCCACGTCGTCGCGCTGCAGCCCGCGGGCTCGCGCGCGCGCCTCCAGCACGCGCAGCGCGTCGGCCTCGCGATGGGAGTCGAGCAGCATGGTCGCGCAGAAGTCGGCCTGCGGGGCCTCGAGCCCGGTCGCGACGTCGAGGTGCCTGCGGGTGTGGCGGGAGGCGCCCTGCGGCATCGAGACCTTGGTGGGCGGCGGCTGGAAGGCGTAGTCGATGCCCGTCACCTCGAAGACGCGATCCCCGCAGTGGAGGGTGGGCTTCGGCCCGCGGTGGTCCTCGCCGGGGGGCTTCACGAAGTACTCCACCACCTCGTCGTACACCGGCGCGGCGCCGGCCACGTTCCAGAGGAGGAGGGCGCGCCCGGCGGCGACGGGGAGCTCGAACGACTCGAGCTCCGTGCCGGAGGCGGTGGCCGCGCGGGCGCGGTGCGTGCCGATGGGCACGTTGAGCGTGACGGCGGCGCCCGGCGCCACCTCGCGCGTTCCGGTCCCCACCATGGCGCGGACCGGCACCGCGAACCCGTTCACGACGGTGACGTCGCGGTGCCCGGTGGCCC
>DATDDC010000411.1:0-3238 GCA_036523995.1 Anaeromyxobacter sp. | reverse complement strand
CTCCCCGACGGCCGCCAGCTCCTTTCCCATGTCGAGGCCGTCCGGCCGCGACTCGAGCGCGCAGCCGAGTATGCGGTCGAGGAGGACGTTCCCGTTCGTCTCGTACTCGGCGCCCCGGCCCCTCACGCGCTCCTCGAGGAGCGCCGTGCAGCGCAACCCCACCTTGCAGGCCGCCGCCGCCGTCTGGCGGACGTGGTTCGACTGCGTGGCGCCGTGGGTGACGACGTGCGTCGCCCCCTGGGCGAGCGCGTCGCCGAGCAGGAACTCGAGCTTGCGCACCTTGTTGCCGCCGAAGGCGAGGCCCGTGCAGTCGTCGCGCTTCACGAACAGCGTGGGGCCGCCGAGGTGCTTCGTGAGGTTCGGCATGGGCTCGAGCGGCGTCGGCGCGTGCGTGAACCGGACCCGGGGAAAGCGCGATAGGTGCATGGAGGCCTCCGCTCTGGCTGCCGTGAGGTGGAACGGCGACGCGAGACTATATCCGCGGCGCGGCCCGCTTCCCGCGCCATCGGCGCCTCGCCTCTCTCCCGCGCCGGGCGGCGGGCGCCGCGAAGGCGCGGGCGTGCAGGCGGCGCGGAACGGAGTGACGGGCGGACGCCGTTTGGGTACACGGAGGCAGGCGGCGCGTGGGCCCGTGCGGATGCGCGCCGAGCGCGGCTACACGATTCTCGTCCGACCTCGCCGGGGGACATGACATGGCATCGACGCCGAGACCCAGCAGCTCACTCGCGTACCAGAACCCCTCCTTCATGGAGTCCGACGGAGCGCGGCCGCTGCGCATCCTGGCCGAGTACCTCGCTCCGCTCGAGACCTTCCGACGGGAGCGCATCCACGACACCATCGTGTTCTTCGGCTCGGCGCGGCTCTCGCCCGACGGACCGCTCGGCCGCTACTACGAGGAGGCGCGGGCGCTCGCGCGGCTCGTGACCACGTGGTCGAAGAGCCTCCCGCCGGGCGAGCATCGCTACATCGTCTGCTCCGGTGGCGGCGGCGGCATCATGGAGGCTGCGAACCGCGGCGCCTCCGAGGCGGGCGGGAGGACCATCGGCCTCAACATCGGCCTGCCGCACGAGCAGCGCCCCAACCCCTGGATCACGCGGGAGCTCACCTTCGAGTTCCACTACTTCTTCATGCGGAAGCTCTGGTTCGCGCACCTGGCGCGCGCGCTCGTGGCCTTTCCCGGCGGGTTCGGCACGCTGGACGAGCTGCTGGAGATGCTGACGCTGCAGCAGACGGGCAAGCTGGCGCGCCGCGCGCCCATCCTCCTCTACGGCAAGGCCTACTGGGACGAGGTCATTCGCTTCGACGCGCTCGTCCGCCACGGCATGGTGAGCCCGGAGGACCTCGACCTGTTCACGTACGCGGACGATCCGGCCGAGGCGCTCGCGCTGCTCCAGAAGTGGCTGCGGCCCGAGCCGGGTGCGCCGACGCCCGCCTTCGCCGACTCGCGGAGGTCGGGATCGGGCGGCGCCCGCGGCGGGTGAGTCGGCGGACGAGCGTTCCCTGGGTACCCGGGCGTCGGAGGCCGGGAACCTCCCGGTCGTGCGCGTGCGCGATGGTGCGCCGCAGCGTGGCCGGCGACCGGGCTCGACGGTGCCGGAAGGGTCCGCGCCGGCGCGACCCCCGCGAGGGATGGCGCGCCGTGCCACCGGCGGTAGAGAAGCGCCGGCGCGCGCTCCGCGGGCGCGCGGTGTCGGCCCGGAGAGGCCGCGGGAGATGGGTGAACGCTCAGTGATGGCGCAGCGCACACGCACGATCCTGGCCGGCGACGTCGGGGGAACGAAGACGAATCTCGGCCTCTTCGAGGCGGGCCCGCCTCCGCGCCTGGTCCGCCTCGAGACCCTCTCCAGCCGCGCCTTCGAGACGTTCGAGGACATGCTCGCCGCGTTCCTGCCCGCCGGCGGCCCCGCCGTCGCGGCGGCCGCCTTCGGGATCGCGGGCCCGGTGCGCGGCGGCGTCGCCGATCCCACGAACCTCGCCTGGATCGTGGACGCCGCGCGCCTGGCGGCGCGGCTCGGGCTCGCCACCGTGACGCTCCTGAACGACCTCGAGGCCACCGCCTGGGCCCTCGGTGCGCTCGGCGCGGACGGCGCGGCCGTGCTGCTCGAGGGCGCTCCGGGGGCGACCGGGAACCAGGCCATCATCGCCGCCGGCACCGGCCTCGGCGAGGCGATGCTGCTCCGCGAGGGCGGCCGCTCCACGCCCATCGCGAGCGAGGCGGGCCACGCCGACTTCGCGCCGCACACCGATCTCGAGGTGGAGCTCCTGCGCCACCTGCGGAAGCGGTTCGGCCGCGTGAGCTTCGAGCGCGTCCTCTCCGGGCCGGGCCTCCTCAACGTCTACGAGTTCCTCCGTGACAGCCGCGGCGGCGAGGAGCCGCGCTGGCTCTCCGAGGCGCTCGCGCAGGGCGATCCGGCCGCCGCCATCTCGCGCGCCGCGCAGGAGGGGAGATCCGAGACGTGCGTCCGCGCGCTCGACCTCTTCGCCGGCGCCTACGGCGCGGAGGCCGGAAACCTCGCGCTCCGGGCGCTCGCCACCGGCGGGGTGTTCCTCGGCGGCGGCATCGCGCCCAAGATCCTGCCCTGGCTGCGGGGCGAGTCCTTCCGGCGGGGATTCCTCGACAAGGGGCGGCTCTCGGGGATCGTGGAGGCCACGCCGGTGAAGGTCATCCTCGACGAGAAGGCCGCCCTCGCCGGCGCCGCCCGCCGCGCGGCGGAGGATCTGAGGTGAGCGCACCCATGGCTCCGAGCGCGCGAGAGATCTGGCTCGCCCGGCACGGCGAGACCGAATGGAGCCGGACGGGGCGGCACACCGGACGCACCGACGTGCCGCTCACGGAGGCGGGCAGGGAGGAGGCCCTGGCGCTGGGCCGCGCCCTCGGCGGCCGGAAGTTCGCGCTCGTGCTCTCGAGCCCGCTCTCCCGCGCCTTCGAGACCTGCCGGCTGGCCGGGTACGGCGACGTGGCGCGCAAGAGCGACGACCTCCTCGAGTGGGACTACGGCGCCGTGGAGGGGCGCACCTCCGCCGAGGTCCGGGGCGAGCGCCCGGGCTGGACGATCTGGACGGGAGGCGTGCCTCGCGGCGAGACGATCGAGGCGGTGGCGGCGCGCGCCGATCGCGTCATCGAGGAGGCCGTGGCGGCGGCCGGCGACGTCCTCCTCTTCGCGCACGGGCACGTGCTTCGCATCCTCGCGGCGCGCTGGCTCGGGCTCGAGCCGCCAGCCGGGCGGCTCTTCGCGCT
>DATDDC010000410.1:0-8226 GCA_036523995.1 Anaeromyxobacter sp. | reverse complement strand
CGGGCCTCGCCGCCCTCCCCCGGTTACAATGCCGGGCATGCCGGTCCAGGTCCTCTACTTCGCGGGCGCGCGGGACGCCGCGGGCACCTCGCGCGAGACGCTGGCGAGAGCGCCCGCCACCGTGGGCGAGCTGCGCCGCGCCCTCGCCGCGGCGCACCCGAGGCTCGGAGCGGTCCTGGAGCGCTGCCGCATCGCCGTGGACCAGGAGTTCGCGGAGGACGACGCGCCGCTCCGCGACGGCGCGGAGGTGGCGCTGGTCCCGCCCGTGGCCGGCGGCGCCCCGAGGCGCTTCGCCGTGGTGGACCGGCCGCTCGCGCTCGAGGAGGTCCTCTCGGCGGTGGCCGCGCCGGGGCTCGGCGGGATCGTCACGTTCACCGGGACCGTGCGGAACGAGACGCGGAGCCGCCGCGTGGTCCGGCTCGAGTACGAGGCCTACCGCGAGATGGCGGAGAAGAAGCTCGCCGACATCGGCGCCGCGGTCGCGTCCACCCACGGCGTGGAGGTCGCCATCGTACACCGGGTGGGCGTCCTCGCCCCCGGCGACGCCGCCGTGGTGATCGCCTGCGCCGCGCCGCATCGCACCGCCGCGTTCCGCGCCTGCGAGGAGTGCATCGAGCGCCTGAAGAAGGACGTGCCAATCTGGAAGCGCGAGGTGTTCGAGGATGGATCGGAATGGGTCGGGCTCGGGCCCTGACGCGCGAGGCCCGGGCGGCCCGTGATATGGTTTCGCGCGGAGTCGGTGCTTGAAGGTCCTCATCGCAGACGACGATCGCCTCGTCCGAACCATGCTCGCGGATCTCCTCGCCGACCTCGGGCACGCGGTCGTCGCCGCGGAGGACGGGGCCCAGGCCGTGGCCCTCTGCGCACGCGAGACGCCGGACCTCCTCATCCTCGACTTCCTCATGCCCAAGCTCTCCGGCCTCGACGCGCTGCACGCCCTGCGCGAGCAGGGCGTGCGGGCTCCCGCCGTGCTCCTCACGGC
The DNA here is from genome assembly GCA_036523995.1 of Anaeromyxobacter sp. Classification (GTDB taxonomy): domain Bacteria; phylum Myxococcota; class Myxococcia; order Myxococcales; family Anaeromyxobacteraceae; genus Anaeromyxobacter. The sequence goes on along the minus strand of DATDDC010000410.1, from coordinate 7,244 downwards.
GATCAGCGACGGCAGCATCCGCGCGGTGGAGGGCGCGGAGACCGTGGACGTCCTCCTGCCGAAGCCGGTGACGCGCCGGACGCTGGCGCGGGCGCTGGCGCAGGCGCTGGCGCAGGCGACGCGTCCAAACGGGCGACCATGATTCGCGGGCACGAACCCTCCCCAGGCAACGGTGACGGGTGAGGCTCCGCTGGACGCTCCTCCTCCTGGTCCTGCTCTCGGGCGCGGCCCCGGCGGCGCTCGCCGCGGCGCTGTACGCTCGCCGCGCGGGCGGCCTCGACGCGCCCGCCGCCGCGGCCGTGGCCGGCTCGCTCGTCCTCTCCACGGTCCTCGCCGCCCTCGTCGCGCGGAACGTGACGCGCCCCATCGCGGAGTGCGTGAAGGGCGCGCTCGACATCGCGCGCGGCCGCTTCGGCCGGCAGGTCGAGGTCTCCGCCCGGAACGAGATCGGCGACCTCGCCTACACGTTCAACCACATGTCCCGCGAGCTCGCCACCTACGACGGCGAGAACCAGCGGCTCATCCGGGCGCTGGAGCGCGGCTACCTCGACACCATCCGCAGCCTGGCCGCGGCCGTGGACGCCAAGGATCCCTACACGCGCGGCCACTCCGAGCGCGTCGCGGCGCTGGCGGTCGAGATCGGCCGGGAGATGCGCCTCGCCGGCGAGTCCCTGAAGGCGCTCGAGTACGGGGGCATCCTTCACGACATCGGCAAGATCGGGATCCCGGACGCCATCCTGGCGAAGCGCGGGACGCTCGACACCGAGGAGATGACGCTCATCCGCGATCACCCCGCCATCGGCGCCGAGATCGTGCGCGGCATCGAGTTCCTCAAGGAGGCGCTGCCGTGCGTCCTCTCCCACCACGAGCGATGGGACGGGACCGGCTACCCCCACGGCATCGGCGGCGACGCCATCCCCATCCTCGCCCGCATCGTGAACATCGCCGACACCTGGGACGCCTGCACGTCGCGGCGGCCGTACCAGGAGCCCATCCCCACGGACGTGGTGGTGGCGATCCTCGAGGGGCTCCGCGGGGCGCAGACGGACCCGGCCGTGCACGACGCGCTCCTCGGCGTGCTCCGCCGCACCGGTGCGCTTCCGGCCGATAGCGCCACCTGAGGGCGCACCCGCGTTTCCTTGCTTGCAGCACGGTTTGGCCCGAGACTCGCGGTGTGAACGGCCGCCTCGCCTTCCTCGCCGCCGCCCTCGCGCTCTCCTCGCGCGCCGCCGGCGCGGAGGATCCGTTCAAGCGCGGCTTCGATCCCGATCCGGCGCGCCTCGCGCTTTCGCTCGACGGCGGCTTCGCGATCGAGACGGCGTCCAGGGCGCGGCCCGGGACCTACGGCCTCGCCGCCATCCTGGACTACGCCGACGGCCTGCTCGCGCTCAAGCTCGGGACCGAGAAGCAGGACCTGCTCCAGTCGCGGCTCTCGCTCCACCTCCTCGGCGGCTGGTCGGTGGGGCCGGGGGAGGTCTCGTTCCACGTGCCGGTCGCCCTCTGGCAGCGCTCCGACTTCTCGTTCCTCGAGAGCCGCGGCGTGACCGGACCGCTCGTCGATCGCATCGACCGCACCGCGCTCGGCGACGTTCGCCTCGGCTTCAAGCTGCCCCTCCTCGGCCAGGGCCGGTTCCCCGTGGGCCTCGGCGCGCTCCTCGACCTGCGCCTCCCCACCGGCAATCGCAAGGCGTTCACGGGCGAGGGCCTGATGGCGGTGCCGACCGCCATCGCGACGCGGTCGTTCGGCCGCCTCCGCCTCGACGCGCAGGTCGGCTACAAGCTCCGCGACACCGGCCAGTACGCGCAGCTCGTGGTGCACGACGGCTTCACCTACGGGCTCGGGGGCTCGATCGACCTGCCGCGGCTCTCCCGCATCCAGCGCTGGAAGGCCATCCTCGAGCTCACGGGCGAGTGGCCGCGCGGCTACGACCTCTCCGGCGCGCGCTACCGGGCGCCGCTCTCCGCCCGGGGTGGGCTGCGCCTGTTCCTGTCGCGAAGCTTCGCCTTCGAGCTGGGCGGAGGCGCGGGGCTCGGCGAGGCCGGCTACGGCCGGGAGCGCTGGCGCGTCTTCGCCGGCATCCGCTGGAACAAGGTGCCCCTCAGCCCGGAGGAGGCGGCCGAGGAGGAGAGGGACACGGACCACGACGGGGTCCCGGACCGCATCGACCTCTGCCCCCTCGAGCCCGGCCCGGCGGAGCTGGACGGCTGCCCCGACTCCGACGGCGACGGCATCCCCGATCGCGAGGACAAGTGCCCGCGCGAGAAGGGCCCGCCCGAGAACGACGGCTGCCCGGTGAGCGTGGAGGAGTCGGTCATCATCGAGACCGAGCGGCTCACGCTCCGGGACTCGATCCAGTTCGACACCGGCAAGGACACCATCAAGCGCGAGTCGTTCCGGGTGCTCGACCAGGTGGCGAAGCTCATCTCCGAGCACCCCGAGCTGAAGAAGATCCGCGTCGAGGGTCACACCGACAACGTCGGCTCGGCGCCGTACAACAAGGATCTCTCCGAGCGGCGCGCGGCCTCCGTCGTCCGCTACCTCGTGGGGAAGGGCGTCCAGCGCACCCGCCTGGAGCCGGCGGGCTTCGGCTTCGAGCGGCCGGTCGCCTCGAACGCGACGGCGCTGGGGCGGGCCAAGAACCGGCGGGTCGAGTTCCGCATCACCGAGCAGTGAAGTGCCCGGGCTCGCCATCTTCGACCTCGACGGGACCCTCGTCGACTCGCTCGACGATCTTCACGCATCGGTGAACCACGCGCTGCGGGCCCTGGGCCTCCCCCTCCGCTCGCGCCAGGAGGTGCACGGCTACGTCGGCGAGGGCGCGCGCATCCTCCTGGAGCGGGCCATCGCGCCGGAGGTGCACCTGCTCCAGCCCGCGCTGGCGGCGTGGCGGGCGCACTACGAGGTCCACTGCCTGGACCACACGCGGCCGTATCCCGGGCTCGAGGCGCTCCTCGCCGGCGCCGGCCGGGTCCTCGCGGTGCACACGAACAAGCCGGGCGCGCTGGCGCGCAAGATCCTCGCCGGGCTGGGGCTCCTCCCCCGCTTCGCCGCCGTGATCGGCGGTGACGAGGCGCCCCGCAAGCCCGATCCCACGGGCGTGCGGGAGATCGTGGCGCGCGTCGGGGCCTCGCCGGCCGAGACCGTCTTCGTGGGCGACAGCCGCGTCGACGCCGCCACCGCGCGAGCCGCCGGCGTCGCCTTCCTGGCCGTGACCTGGGGCTTCGCCTCGCGCGCCGAGCTCGCCGCCGCGGGCGCCACCTCCTTCGCGGAGAGCGCGGCGGACCTGGCGCCCTGGCTGAGCTGACGGCGGCGGGGCGCGGGCCGGGCGCACCGAGCGTGATGGAGCCCGCGGGGGCGGGCGAAAACTCGCCGGCCTCGCCGGCCCGTGCTACGCCGAGCCCATGATCCGCCTCGCGCTGAAGCTCGCCCTCGCGGCCGCGGCGCTCTGGGCCATGTGGAGCTTCGTCCCGATCCACGGCCGCACGCTCGCGGAGCGCTGGCGCGCGGCGGGGAACGCCGCCACGTTCCTCGAGCGCGCCCGGGACGAGATCGCCGGCCGGCCGCGCTCCCCCGCGAGGCCCCAGGCCCGTGGGCCCCGATCCGGCGACGCGCGCGAGCGCCCCGCCGAAGGGCACACCGATTCGGATCGCGCGGCGGTCGATCGCCTGCTGTCCGACCGGCTGTCCCGGTAGGACTCCTCTCACCCTGTTCTCCTTCTTGCGCCGCCGCGCGCGCGGTCCCCACCTTGTGCGGGAGCCCGCCGCGCGCGGGCGGAGGTGGACATGGGCTGGGCGACGGTCGTCGCGGCGGCGCTGTTCCTGGCGAGCCCCGGCGCAGGAGGCCGGGCGCTCTACACCGAGATGAAGTCGCCCGCTGCGGCGGCCCCCGGCGCGGCGGGCCTTCCCGACCTGACTCGGCTCGCCGAGGCCGCCATCCCGGCCGTGGTCGGGGTCATCACCACGCAGGCCGCTCCGGCGGGGGCGGACGACGATCAGCTGAAGGACCTGTTCGAGCGGCTCCACGACGGCCCGCGGCGCGGCATCGGGTCGGGGTTCGTCATCCACCGCGACGGATGGGTCCTCACGAACGCGCACGTCGTCGAGGGCGCGGCCAGGGTCGAGGTGGACCTCGGCGGCGGCACGGCGAAGCTCCCGGCGAACGTCGTCGGCGCCGACGCCGAGTCCGACGTGGCGCTCCTCAAGGTCGAGCCGAATCGGCCGCTGGCCTTCGTGCCGCTCGGCGACTCCGAGCGGATCTCGATCGCGGAGTGGGTGCTCGTCATCGGGAGCCCCTTCGGGCTCGACCACACCGTGACCCTCGGCATCGTGAGCCACACCGGCCGCACCGACATCTCGCCGGTCGGCAGGCCCGGCTCGTACGACTTCATCCAGACCGACGCGTCGATCAACCCCGGGAACTCGGGCGGTCCGCTCCTCAACCTGAAGGGCGAGGTCATCGGCATCGCCACGGCCGTGAACGCGACGGGCCAGGGGATCGGCTTCGCCATCCCCATCAACATGGCGAAGGAGATCGTGGGCCAGCTGCGCGAGCGGGGTCGCGTGGTGCGGAGCTGGCTCGGCGTGGCGGTGCGCGAGGCGCCGCCCGAGGCCGGCAAGGGGGACGGCGTGCTCGTGACCGAGGTGGCGACGGGCGGTCCCGCGGCGGCCGCGGGCCTCCAGGTCGGCGACGTCATCACCGGGTTCCAGGGCCACGAGATCCGGAGCTCGGGGCGCCTGCGCTGGTACGTCTCGACCGCCGGCGTGGGGCGCCAGGTCGAGCTCAAGCTGCGCCGCGGCGGGTCCGAGCGCTCGGTGCGCGTCTCGCTCGCCCAGGTCCCGGCCGCCGAGGAGGCCAGGGCGCACGCCCAGGCGGTGCTCGGCAGCGATTGACCCGGCCGGAGCGCCCTGCTATCTAGCGCGCTCCATATGGCCGAGACCCAGAAGAAGACGAAGAAGGAGGCGCCCGGGGCGAAGGGCGCCGGCAAGAAGGCCTGCTCCGTCGCGGGCTGCAAGCGCGCGTACCGGGCGAAGGGCCTCTGCTTCTTCCACTACAAGAAGTGGCGGCGCGGCGAGATCGAAGGCCGGCCCAGGCGCTGGATCGGGTGCTCGAAGCCCGAGTGCAAGAAGAAGGTGTTCCAGCACGGGCTCTGCCAGGAGCACTTCGACGCCTGGAAGAAGAGCCGGAAGAAGAACCAGGTCCCCGGCGCCGAGGCTCCGGCGGCCCCCGCTGCTCCGGCCGCTCCGGCCGCCCCCGCGGCCTGACGGGGCGCCGAGGCACGCGCTGCCGCGCCGGGAGGGCGCGAGGGCCCGTGGCCTCCTCACGCGCCGCCGCGCTCCCGCACGATCCGCTCGAGCGCGCGGATCGCGCCGGCGAGCAGCTCCGCCTCGCGCTGCGTCGGCTCGGCGCGCGCGAGCACCCGCCGCAGCTCCCACAGGATGAGCTCGGGGTTCTGCGGGTTCAGGAAGCCCGCCGCGGAGAGGAGCGCCCGCGCCCGATCCCAGAGCGCCTCGATCGTCTCGTGGCGGGCCGGCTCGGCCGGCTGCGGCTCGGGAGCGTCCCCGGCCGACGTCGCGCGGGCTGCTTCCGAGATCTCGTAGGCCACCACCGCCACCGCCTGCGCCAGGTTCATGGAGTCGTACGCCGGCGATGTGGGGATGGTACAGACCGCCTGGCAGAGCGCCAGCTCGGCGTCCGAGAGTCCGCGCCGCTCCTCGCCGAAGACGATGGCCACCTCGCCCGAGGCCCGGCGGCGCACCGCCTCGCGGCCGAGCGCGCGCGGGTCGAGCCTGGGACGCCCCTCCACGGCGCGCGACGTCGTGCCGCACACCCAGATGGACGGGCCCAGGGCGGCCCGCAGATCGGCGTGGAGCTCGGCGGCCTCGAGGAGATCGCTCGCCTTGCGGGCGGTGCGGCGGGCCCGTTCGAGCACGTCCTCCCGCGCGGTGCCCGGGCCACCGCCGCGCGGAGCGCCCGACCAGGCCGGCGGGACCACGACCGCGAGGCGGGCGAGGCCGAAGTTCTTCATCACCCGCGCCACGGCGCCCACGTTCTCGGCGCTCTGAGGCCGGTGCAGGACGAGGCGGATCGCTTCGGGGTCGCGACGGGCTTTTCGAGAGGCCATGTCGGAGGGGCCACGTATAACATCCCGCCCATGATCCCCGACGCCCAGCTGCGCGCCCAGCTTTCCCACACGCTCCGGCAGATCGACCTCCCCGCGCTCGGGGAGCTGTACCGCGGGAAGGTGCGCGACAACTACTCGCGCGGCGATCGGATCGTGATGATCACGACGGACCGCATCTCCGCCTTCGATCACGTGCTCGGCACCATCCCGTTCAAGGGCGAGGTCCTCTCCCGCCTCACCGCGTTCTGGTTCGAGAAGGTGAAGGACATCGCGCCCACGCACCTCCTCGAGGTGCCGGATCCGAGCGTTCAGGTGGTGAAGAGGGCGAAGCCACTCCCCATCGAGATCGTGATCCGCGGCTACATCACGGGCTCGCTGTGGCGCGACTACGAGGCGGGGAAGGCGGGGGCCTACGGCATCGCCTGGCCGAAGGGGCTGCGCAAGGACCAGCGGCTCGAGACGGCGATCATCACGCCCTCCACCAAGGCGGAGTACGGCAAGCACGACGAGCCCATCAGCGAGGAGGAGATCGTCTCCAAGGCGATCGTGCCCGCGCCGCTCTGGAGGGAGGCCACGGCGATCGCGCGCCGGCTCTTCCAGCGCGGCCAGGAGTGGGCGGCGAAGCGGGGGCTCGTCCTCGTCGACACCAAGTACGAGATGGGCCTGGCCGACGGCCATCTCGTCGTCATCGACGAGATCCACACCCCCGACAGCTCCCGCTACTGGATCGCCGACGGCTACGAGGCCCGCTTCGCGAAGGGGCAGGACCAGGAGATGCTCGACAAGGAGAACATCCGGCAGTGGCTCATCAAGGAGCACGGGTTCTCCGGCCACGGCAAGCCGCCGCCCCTCACCGACGACGTGCGCGTGATGCTGGCGCGCAAGTACATCGAGGTCTTCGAGCGCCTCACGGGCGAGACCTTCACCTCCGCGACCGGGTCCGTCGAGGAGCGCATCCAGCGCAACTTGAAGTCGAAGGGCTACCTGTAGAGCGCATCCCGTAACCCCGGGCCGTAACGAGGCGCACGATGCCGTCGCCGAGCCGGGCGCGCGAGGAGCGAGCACCGCAGGCGTACTTGGTGGTACGTCGAGGAGCGCAGCGACGAGCCCGCCCGGCGCAGG
>DATDDC010000409.1:0-5977 GCA_036523995.1 Anaeromyxobacter sp. | reverse complement strand
TCCTCGCCTGGGCGGGGCGCGGCCTCGTCTGGTGGAAGAGCCGCGGGCGCGCCTGGCGGCGGCTGGCCGGGGCGACCTACTCGATGCCCGAAGCCGGCCCCGCTACCGCCTCGACCGCGCCTCGAGCCGCGCCGCGAGGTGATGCGCGGCCGCGATGATGGGCGCCATGGTGTGGCTCGACGCGCTCGAGGGGAACCCCGAGGAGTCGAAGGCGTACACCTCGCGCGTGCCGTAGACCTGCCCGTCGGGATCGGCCGCGCCGTCCCGCGGCGAGGGGGCGAGGCGCACGCCGCCCTGCTGGTGCGCGCTGAGGAGCGGCGCCGTGACCGGCTCGAGCGACATGGCGTCCAGGCGCGCCAGGTCGGCCTGGGAGCGGATGGAGACGGGCGGCACCACGGGGACGAGCACCTCCCGCGCTCCCGCCGCGAGGAACATGCGCGCCGCGCTCCGGGCCGCGTCGCGGGTCCGGCGGCGCTGCTCCTCGCCGAGCGCGTGGTGGATGCGCAGCCGGCCGGAGCGCTCCACCTCGATCCACCCCAGCGGCTCGTCGGGCACGAGGCACAGCGCCGCCCCGAGGTGCGCGTAGCGGGCCATCCACGCCTTGCCCTGCGCGCCCAGGCCGGGCAAGAGGGACGCGACGATCCCCGGCGTGCCCGCGATCGCCTCGACGCGGTATCCCCACCATCCGTGCGCCTCGTCGTCGAGCCGCTCGAACTCCGTCACCGCGTAGGACTGCGGGATGCCGCGGAAGAAGCGCACCTCCTCGTCGAAGAAGGCGGTCACCGGCAGCTGCGGCTGCAGCGAGAGGTGGCGCCCCACGTGCGCGTTGCCGATCCCCGAGCGCAGGAGCAGCTGCGCGGAGCCGATGGCGCTGGCGGCCAGGATGACCACCCGCGCCCGCACCTGGATCTCGCCCGTCTCGTGGTAGCCCTTCGCGTCGAGCCGCCGGACGCGGACGGTCTTCGTCTCCCCGCTGGCCCCCTCGATGCGCACGGCGCGCGCCCGCAGGAGGAAGCGGGCCCCCGCCTCGACCGCGCCCGGCACCGCCACGAAGCGCGCATTTCGCTTGGCGTCGGCGGGGCAGCCGACGAGGCAGGTGCCGATCCCGGCGCAGCCCACGCGGTTGTGCATCATGAGCTCGCCCCGCCAGCCGAGCGCCTCGGCGCCCCTGCGCAGGAGCCGGTTGTTGGCGTTGACGAGCGGGTCGTCCCGGTCCGGACGGCTGGCGGAGAGCTCCGCGAGCGCGCGCGCCTGGAACGGCGCGAGCGCCTCCGGCGACCATCCGGAGAGGCCGTAACGCCGCTGCCAGTGGCGGAGCACGCCCTCGGAGATGGGCACGACGTCGCACGCGTTCACGACGCTGCCGCCGCCGAGCGCGCGGCCCTGCAGCACCGAGACGGACAGGTCGGCCGTCGTTCGCCCGCCGCGGTCCATGTAGAGCTGGTCGTACATGGCGCCGTCGCGCTGCGTGAGCGCCGCGCCGGTGAGATCGCCCCCCTCCTCGAGGACCACGACGTCGCGTCCCGCGCGCGCGAGGTCCCACGCCGCCGTCGCGCCGGCGGGCCCCGAGCCCACGATGCAGACCTCCGCGGTCACCTCTGCGGGCGGCGCGGAGGCCGAGAGGTCGAGGATGGAGCCCTTCATCGCGCGTCCGCGACGACGAGCGGGCCGTCGTATCCGATGTGAGGCCAGACGGCCGGCGCGTCGTAGAAGGCGAGGGCGAGGAACCTCCGGAACGCCGTCGCCACCTGGCGCCGGAGCAGGCCTCCCTCGGCCCATCGCTGGAAGTGGGCGAGCCGCTCCTCCGCCGGGAGGCCGCTGAAGGCGCGCAGCCGCCGCTCGAAGACGACGGGCCCCATCTCGAGGAGGAAGAGGGCGCGGGAGAGGTCCTTCCGGTTCCACTCGGGCTCGTCCGCGAGGAAGGCGTCGAAGGCGCGCGCCAGGTCGACGTCGCTCGCGCCCACGGGGAACGCGCCGCCGTCCGGGAAGAGCGCCCGCGCGAGCTGGGCCAGCGTGCGGTGCTCGCGCTCCGTGAGCTCCCGGAGCCCGGGCGCGCGCCCGCGCCGCGCCAGCAGCCACGCGCCGCCGCCCATGAGCACGAAGGCCCCGGCCGCGAGCGAGAGGCGCAGGAAGCGCCGGCGTGACACGATGGCGAAGTCCTCGCCCATGCAGCTCGCCCCGGGAAGGTCCGCATGAAGATAACGCAGATCGACCTCTGGCACGTGTCGGTGCCGCTGCCGGCCGCGTTCCACCCGGCCTGGATCCCGGGCTACCCGCAGACCGCCAACCGCTTCACGCTGGTGCGCCTGCGCACGGCCTCCGGCGTCGAGGGATGGAGCGCGGGCGCGGCGCTCGCGCGCGAGCGGGCGGGCCTCGGCTCGCTCCTCGGTCCCTACCTCCTCGGCGAGCGCGCCGACGACATCCCGTCCATCCGGCAGCGGCTCCGCGAGATGGGCTACCTCGGCCTGCGCGCCGGCTGGCTCGAGCCGGCGTGCTGGGACATCGTGGGCAAGGCCTGCGGCAAGGCCGTCCACGAGCTGCTCGGCGGGTCGCCCGGAGCGGTCCGCGTCTACGCTTCCACCGGGGAGGTGAGGTCGGGGCGGGAGCGCGCGCGGGAGGTGGAGGCGCGCCTCGCGGAGGGTTTCCACGCCGTGAAGCTGCGCGTCCACGACCGCACGCTCGAGGAGGACCTGGCGCAGATCCGGGAGGTCCGCCGCGCGGTGGGAGAGCGCCCCGCGCTCGCCGCCGACGCGAACCAGGGCTGGCGCGTCGCGGTGGTCGCCGACGCGCCGCGCTGGGACCGCGCACGCGCCCTCGCCTTCTGCCGCGAGGCCGAGGCGCTCGGGTACGCGTGGATCGAGGAGCCCCTGCCGATGGACGACTACGACGGCCTCGCCGCCCTTCGTGCGGAGGTCGGGATCGACCTCGCCGGCGGCGAGCTGAACGGCCAGGGCCTCCCCGAGTTCGGGGTCATGCTGGAGAAGGGCTGCTACGACGTGTACCAGCCCGATGCGACCTTCACCGGCGGGATCGCGGAGACCTGGCAGATCGTGAAGCGCGTCGCCGCCGCGGGGGCGCGCTACACGCCCCACACCTGGACGAACGGCATCGGCTTCGCCGTCAACCTCCAGCTCCACGCGGCCTCGCCGTTCCGGGACCGGACGTGGCTCGAGTACCCGTACGATCCACCGGCGTGGGTGCCGGAGGCGCGCGACGGGATCCTGGAGGCCCCGTGGCTGCACGAGCGCGGGGTCCTGCCGCTCCCGACCGCGCCGGGGCTCGGCTTCACCGTCAGTCGCAGGGCGCTGCGCAGGTTCGGGCGGCACTTCTTCCGGGCCACGCAGGTGCGCGTGGCGGTGTCCGCCGTCCTGGAGAGGGGGCTCCGGGCGGCGAAGGAGGCGGGAGCGGTGCGCGCCGCGCGCCTGGCGGAGCGCGAGCGGGAGGTCGCGTCGCGGAGGCCGGGAGGAGAGCCGTGGCGCGAGGCGATCGGGTGAGCGGCGCCCGCTAGCGCGAGCGTCGCCGCGCGGCCCGCGCCCTCGGGGCCTTTCGCGCCGGAGCCGGCTTGCGGCCCGGCCGCCCGTTCCGCTCGCCCCCGCGCAGCGCCTCGAGCTTCCGCGCCGCGGCCGCGAAGTAGCCGGCCCAGTCCGCGCCGGCCACGTCCCCCTCGGTGAGGCGCCCCTGCAGGTGGAACTGGAACTCGCGCACGCCGATCTCGCGCGTGTTGCCCGGCTCCGCCTCCATGAGGACGTAGGGATCCTTGAACTGGTTCTCGGCGGTGGGGATGCGGAGCGAGAGCGTCACGGTGCGGTCCTCCGCCCGCTCCAGCAGGAGCTCGACGACGTGCGCGCCCACGCGCTTGCCGCACAGGCGCACGGGGCTCGCGAGCCTCCGGGCGAGCCTCCGGTCCGCCTCGGTCAGGACCAGGGCCTCGGGGAACGCCTCCGCCGCCACGAAGGGCTTCGCCACCCAGACTCCGGAGCGGAGGAGGTCGTGGTCGCCGTCGGGAGCGGAGCCGGGCTCGAGCCTCGGCGTGCGGGAGGGGTCGGGCATGCCGTGGACGCTAGCACACCCGCCGTGAAGGCCGTCCGCCCCCGCCATCCGACATCAGCGCAGGACGGCGTTCTCCATGATGATGAGGATGATGCCGATGATGGCGCCACCGGCGATGATGCCGGCGCTGAGCGTCTCGCGGTTCTCCACGAACACCTTGTAGCCCCTGGTCCCAGGGCTCTTCAGAACGCGGCCGAGGTACCAGAAGAAGACCGCCCCGCCGCCCATGGAGAGGAGGTCGGGGAAGGGCACCACGGTGGCGAGGCCGATGCCGACGCCGGAGACCGGGAACCTGCCCTTCATGCGGAGGTTCACCCATTCGAGGGCGACGCCCAGCACGCCTCCGATGACGATCCCCCACTGCGCGGAGGAATGGACCGAGGAGAAGCCCTTGGCGAGGAGCTCCGCCACGGCGCGCCAGACCTGCGCCCCGGGCATGGGCAGGCGATCGGAGGTGAAGAGGGAAACGTCGCCGTGGAAGATGAGGTAGAAGACCGGGACCACCACCACCGCGCCCGCGAAGACGCCGATGACGTGCCCGACGGCCTGCTGCCGCGGCTTCGCGCCGAGCATGTAGCCGGGCTTGATGTCCATGAGCAGGTTGCTCGCGGAGAGCACCACGTCCGACGTGATCCCCGCGGTGGCGAGATTCGTCGTCATGTTCCCCGGCGCGAGCGCGCCGTAGGTGAGCTGCGTGAGCTTCCCCATGGCGCCGCCGGGCGTGATGGAGGTGAGCCCGGTCGAGTTCACGGCGATGATCGAGAAGACGAACACGAGCGGGATGGCGATGACCCCGAGCCACCAGGTCACGCCGAAGAAGGCGTGCGCCATGGCGACGACGAGCGCGCCGACGAGCGGGATCCCCCACGCCGAGACGCGAAGGGGCAGCTCGATGTGCTCGAGGACGTCCTTGCCGCCGCTCCGGCCGCGCATGCCGCGAAAGGAGCTCACGATGACCGAGGGCTTCGATAGGAAGGAGAAGATCGAGGCCGTCGTCATCATCGCGACGCCCCACCAGAGAGACCACTTCGTCACGTTGCGGTACCCGCCGCCGGTGATCCACCCGTTGCTCATCGCCCACGGCGCGAGCACGAGGTAGTTCGCGATTGCGCCGACGAGCAGGGAGAAGCCCGCCTTGATGCCCATGAGCCCGCCGGAGCCGAAGAGCACGATGGAGGTGGTGACCCGCACGCCCAGGTCGGTGAGCGGGAAGCCGGCGATGCGCGGCGTGAAGAGGCGATAGAGCGGCGCGTCCAGGTACTCGGGGATGGCCAGGAACGGCGCGCGGACCGCGTGCATGACCTTCTCCGAGCGAATCAGCTCGATCAACGCGGACACCGCGGCTCCGGCGCCGAGGATCTTCCCCTTGAAGATCCCCTCCGCGCCGGAGGACGTGTGCAGGTTGTCCATGACCACGCCGGCCGCGTAGCCCTCCGGGAACGGGAGCTGCTCGTCGTTCACGAACCTCTTCTTCAGCGGGAAGGCGAAGAAGACGCCCAGGATGGGCAGGCAGATGATCCAGAGCAGCGCCTGCCACGCGGGGATGGGGTGCCCGGTGATCAGCATGTACGCCGGCAGCGAGGCCGCGAAGGGCGCCGTCATGTATCCCGCCGACGTCGCGATGGACTGCATGGCGTTGTTCTCGAGGATGGTGAATTCCCTCTCGACGCCGATCTTGGTGAGCAGCTTGAAGGCCACGAAGGCGAGGATGACGGAGGTGATCCCCACCCCCAGCGTCCAGCCCGTGCGGATGCCCACGTAGAGGTTCGTGAGCGAGAGGATCCCGCCCAGCACGACGCCGGTGAGCGCGGAGCGCAGCGTGAGCTGGGGCATGTCCCCGCGATAGACGTTCTCGAGCCACCACCTGTCCTTCTGCTCGAGCGACCAGGTTCGGACCTGCTCCGGGGTGAGTTGCTGGATGGCCATG
>DATDDC010000408.1:0-3494 GCA_036523995.1 Anaeromyxobacter sp. | reverse complement strand
AACAGAACCTGGTGTTCGCGAATCTGCCGGAGCCGGACGCCGATCCGCAGTTCACATTCTGTGCACAGTCGCCCGGATCCGAAAGAAACGAAGGCCGCGACCCGCTGGGTTCCCGTGCGAAGTCGCGGCCTTTTGAATCGGGGAGACAGGATTTGAACCTGCGACCCCTTGGTCCCGAACCAAGTGCTCTACCAGACTGAGCCACTCCCCGGTGCGATGCCGCCGGCCCTGCAAGAGCGAGCCCGGGACGACCGCCCGGCCGGCGTAAGGTCGCGTATCTACTAACCCTGCTGGAGTGTGTCAAGCATCGCCGGCAACCGCCCGAGCGGCGGGGGCTCGGCGGCTTCGGCTCCGCCCCGGGGGCAGCCGTTCCGGGCGCCCGAAACGCGGTGCGCAAGCACCAGCCCACCGCCCCGCACTGCCCCCACCGAGAGTCCAAGGCCCTCGCGCACGCAGGGCGCGGCTCCGTTAGGCATGCCGGATTCATCCCCCGGGAGGTTCCATCATGCGCATCGCGCTTCGCCTGCTCGCACCGGCCGTCACGACCTCACTCCTCCTCTCCTGCGCAACCGCTCCGACGACGCCCGAGGGCGGAGGCAACGCAGCCGCAACCGAGCTCGTCAACAAGGCCGTCGCGGCGCAGGGGGGCGCCGACGCGCTCTCCCTCATCCGCACGCTCTCCGTGAAGGCCTCGGGGACGTTCTGGGAGCCGGAGCAGTCCGTGAAGCCGGGCGGCGAGCCGCGCCTCGCGGGCGAGGCCACCATCGCGACGACCCGCGACCTCGACGCGAGGGCCGCCCGCATCGAGTGGGTCCGCAAGTACGTCTACCCGGCGCCGCGCGAGTATCGCTTCACCGAGATCGTCACGCCGGCGGCGGGCCAGGTCCAGGGCATCGACACGACGGCGCGCACGAAGCAGAGCCTCGACTCGAATCCGCCGCAGCACACGATGTCGGGCGTGCGCGTCGCGGCGACGCAGCGGGAGCTGCTGCGAACCTCGCCTCGGCTCCTCCTCGAGGCCCAGAAGAGCCCGTCCGCGGTCTCGGCGATCGGCGATCAGTCCGCCGGCGCGAGCACCTTCCCGGCGGTGAAGTACCAGGCGGGCGACGTCGCCTTCCTCGTCCTCTTCGACCGCGCCACGGGGCTCCCGGCGCGGATCCGCACGCTCGACTACGACAACATCCACGGCGACTCGACGTACGACCTCGTCCTCGACGACTGGCGCGACGTGGGCGGCGTCCGCATCGCGCACGCGCAGCGCTACGAGCTCAACGGCACGCAGATCGCCCGCATCCGCTACGACGAGGTGCAGGTGAACCCGACCGTCGCGGCGAACGCGCTCGAGCTGCCGGCGGAGGCCCGCGCCGCCTCCGCGAAGCCGACCGGGCCCGTGCCGTACCAGTGGGTCATCCGGCGCCCGAACATCGGCACGTACCTCGACTCGGACGCGATCTCCTACGACCCGCAGGCGAACCCGGGCGGCCTGAAGCTCGTGGAGGTCGCGCCGGGCGTGCAGCACGTCGTGGGCGGCAGCCACAACTCGCTCATCGTCGATCTGGGCGACGCCATCGCCGTCGTGGACGCTCCGGTGGGCGAGGCGCAGTCGCGCTTCACCATCGACTCGGCGAAGGCGAAGTACCCGGGGAAGCCGATCAAGTACCTCGTCCTCACGCACCACCACATGGACCACGCGGGCGGCGCGCGGAGCTACGTCGCCGAGGGCGCCACGCTCGTCGTGGGCGCGGGGAACGGCGAGCACTTCCGCCGCGCCCTCGCCGCCTCCGACCGCCTCGGCCCCGGCGTCCTGGCGCAGAACCCGCGCCGGGCGGAGATCATGGAGGTCGCGGACAAGGCGGTCCTCGGCACGGGCTCCCGCACGCTCGAGGTCTACAAGCTCGACAACCCGCACGTCGAGTCGATGCTCATGGCCTACGTCCCCTCCGCGAAGGTCGGCTTCGTCGCCGACGTCTGGAGCCCGGTCCGGGACAAGCTCGGCGACGCGCCCACCCCGGGCCAGGCGGCGGTCGTCGCCGGCGTGAAGAAGGCGGGCATCGCGCCCGAGCGCTTCGCGGGCGGGCACGGCGGCGTCGCCGACTACGGGCCCCTCGCGGCGCTCGCGGAGAGGAGCGCCAAGCGCTAGCTCCGGCGCCCGCCGCCGGGGCGGCCGCGCCGCGAGGCGTCGGCCATTACACAGAGGCCGTGTCGCCGCCCTCGTTCCAGCCGTCGCTCTTCGACGCCGCCCAGGAGCCGGCGTTCGACGAGGCCTACTCCCGCGTCGAGCGCATCTGGCTCGACGAGACGAGCTGGCTCGACCACGCGCCGGGCTGGGTGCGGGGCTCGGACCGGCTCTTCGAGGACGTGGTGCGCGCGCGGAGCTGGGGCGAGCGCACGCGCTGGATGTACACGCGGCGCGTCCGGGAGCCTCGCCTCACCTCGCCCTGGAGCCTCGACTCCGGGAAGCCCCTCGACCCCCCGCTCGTCGACGCCATGCGCCACAGCCTCTCCGCCCGCTACGGCGTCCTCTTCGACTCGGCCGGCTTCAACCTCTACCGCGACGGCCGGGACAGCGTGGCCTGGCACTCGGACAAGATCCGCAAGGAGGTCGAGGATCCGATCATCGCGCTCGTCTCGCTCGGCGAGCCGCGAAAGTTCCTCCTGCGGCCGAAGGGCGGGGGGAAGTCGCGCGCCTTTCAGCTCGGCCGCGGCGATCTCCTCGTCACCGGCGGGACGTCCCAGCGGATCTGGGAGCACGCGGTCCCCAAGGTCGCCCACGCGGGCCCGCGCATCAGCATCGCCTTCCGCCACGACCTCGACCCGCGCGCGTATGCCGGAAAGGTCACGCGCCCCCACGCGGGAGTGGCTCCCCCCGGGGACGGTGGCGATCACTGAGCGTGGGTGGGGGGTTCGAGGCCTGGCGCGAGATGCGGGAGGAGGTCGCGGGACGGCCGCCGGCGGCGCCGCCGACCTAGCCGTCCCGACCGAATTCGGCCGCCACGCCGAAGCGCGGGAAGAGCCGGCCGTCGAGGAAGCCGGTGATCTCGGCCACGGCGCCTCCGCGGAGCGCGAGCACCATGATCGCCAGGGCGCGGTGGACGCCGTCCTCGGCCCGGTGGTAGAGCGCAAACGCGGGCTGGGCGTTGGCGCCGAGGGGGAGGAGCCGGAAGCGGCCCCGCGGATCGCCGGCGAGCGGGCCGCGCGCGAGGTACGCCGCGATGGCCTCGCGTCCGCGGAACCAGAGCACGTCGGGCGGCATCGACAGGATCGCGTCCTCCCGGAGGAGGGCCGCGATGGCGCCGGCGTCGCCCGCCTCCCAGGCCCGGACGTAGCGGGCGAGGAGCTCGAGCTCGGTCCCGTCGGACCGATCCAGCCCGGGCGCGCCCCGGGGGAGCTCCGCATCGAGCGTGGCGCGCGCCCGCCGCAGCGCGCCGTTCACGGCGGCGACGCTGGTCTCGAGCATGCCGGCCGCCTCGGCCGCGGCGTGGCCGAGCACGTCG
>DATDDC010000407.1:0-16037 GCA_036523995.1 Anaeromyxobacter sp. | reverse complement strand
GCGAAGCGGGCGCGCGGCGCGCCGCCCGAGGGGCTCCCCGATCCCGAGGGCTACTTCGTGGCCCGCGTCCGGGGCGAGGAGGCCATCCGCGAGTCGCCGCATCCCATGGCCGAGATGGGATCGGACTCGCCCCAGCCGCAGTGGTCGGAGGGCGTGGGCGCGCCGCTCTTCGAGGAGCGCCTGGGCGAGCTGCCGTCGGCCTACGGCGACGACGCCTTCGTCGCGCTGCCGCGCGATCCCAAGACGGCGTTCCTCTACTGGGATCACGCGCACGAGACGCTGGAGCGGAGCTTCGGCGGGATGGACCAGCCGAAGGTCCAGCTCTGGGTGTTCGGGCGCAGCGACGCGGGATGGGACCGCGTGCGCACCATCGACTTCGCGCTCGAGTCCCGCGGCTACTACGTGCACGACCTCGAGCCGGGGCGCACCTACCGTGCCGAGATCCACGCGATCGATCGCCAGGGGCGGGAGCGGATGATCGGCCGCGGCTCGAACGACGTGACGCTGCCGCGCGTCGGCCCCTCGCCCATCATCGACGACCGCTTCATCCGCATCCCGTGGGACATGCCGCTCGGGCGGCTCCTCGGCCCCGGACACCCCGGGGCCCCCTTCCCCGACGAGGCGCGCAGGCTCCTCGAGCGGCTGTCCGACTGGTCGCGGTTCGGCAGCACCACGTGGGGGAGCGCGGGCGGCATGGGCGGCCGGCCGTTCTCGCCGACGTCCTCGCCCTCCTCGCCGGCGCGGCGCGGTCCCGGGGAGGAGAGATGAGCCAGGACGTCCTGGGATACGTCTCCCTCCACCTCCACGCCCACCTCCCCTTCGTACGACACCCGGAGTACGAGGACTTCCTGGAGGAGGACTGGCTGTACGAGGCGATCAGCGAGACCTACCTCCCGCTGCTCAAGATCTTCGACCGCCTCACGGACGAGGGCATCCCCTTCCGGATCTCCGTGACGATGACGCCGCCGCTCGTCGCCATGCTGCGCGACGAGCTGCTCATGGGCCGGTACGCGCGCCGGCTCGACAGCCTGTGCGAGCTCGCGGACAAGGAGGTCCACCGCACGCGGAACGACGGGACGTTCCACGGCCTCGCCCTCCACTATCAGCACGAGTTCCGGGAGCTGCGCCAGCTCTTCAACGACCGCTACCGCCGCGATCTGGTGGCCGCCTTCCGCCGCCTCGAGGACGCGGGCCGCCTCGAGGTCGTGACCTGCGGCGCGACGCACGGGTTCCTGCCGCTCATGCAGCAGTACCCCGAGGCGGTGCGGGCCCAGATCGCCGTCGCCGCCACGAGCCACCGGCGGCACTTCGGGAAGGATCCCGTCGGCATCTGGCTCCCCGAGTGCGGCTACTTCCCGGGGCTCGACGCGTACCTCGCCGAGCAGAACATCCGCTACTTCCTCCTCGACACGCACGGCATCACCGACGCCACGCCGCGGCCGCGCTACGGCGTGTACGCGCCCATCTTCACGCCCACCGGGCCCGGCGCCTTCGGCCGCGATCCCGAGTCGTCGATGCAGGTGTGGAGCGCGGAGTCCGGCTATCCCGGCGATGCCGACTACCGCGAGTTCTACCGGGACGTGGGGTGGGACCTCGACTACGAGTACGTGAAGCCGTACATCCAGCCCACCGGCCAGCGGAAGAACGTCGGCATCAAGTACTACCGGATCACCGGCAAGACCGCGCACAAGGAGCCGTACGACCCCGGCCGCGCCCGCGAGCGCGCCGCCACGCACGCGGGGAACTTCATGTTCAACCGCGAGCGGCAGATCGAGCACCTGTCGTCGCGGATGGGCGGCGTGCGCCCCATCGTCATCTCGCCCTACGACGCCGAGCTGTACGGTCACTGGTGGTACGAGGGGCCGACGTTCATCGACTTCTTCGTCCGCAAGGCCGCCTTCGATCAGCGCGTCTTCCGGCTCGCCACCCCCGGCGACTACCTGAGGGAGAACCCCGAGCAGCAGCTCTCCACCCCGCCGCTCTGCTCCTGGGGCGCCGGAGGGTATGCCGGCGTCTGGCTCGACGGCTCGAACGACTGGATCTACCGGCACCTGCACAAGGCGGCGGAGCGGATGATCGCGCTCGCCCGCGACTACCGCGAGCCGGGCGCGCTCGAGGGCCGCGCCCTCGCCCAGGCCGCGCGCGAGGTGCTCCTCGCGCAGTCGAGCGACTGGGCCTTCATCATGAAGACCGGCACGATGGTGGACTACGCCATCCGCCGCACCAAGGAGCACATCCTCCGCTTCACGCGGCTCCACGATCAGATCCGCGCCGGCCGCATCGACGAGACCTGGCTGCGGCACGTCGAGGAGAAGGACAACATCTTCCCGGAGATCGACTACCGGGTGTACGCGCCGAGGTAGGGGCGCGGCGAGGGCGAGGTCGCGCCGGGAGCCTTCCGCCTCGCATCGTCCCGCTCATCCGTTTTGACGATCCCGCGAGTGGTCACTATGATGTGACCATGAAGCGCACGCGCCGGACGATTCCCGCCAGCCAGTTCAAGGCCCGCTGCCTGGCCCTCCTCGACGAGATCGGCTCGCACCGCGAGACGCTCATCGTGACGAAGCGGGGCAGGCCCGTCGCCCGGGTCGTGGGAGTCGGCATGCAGCAGGGCCGGTCGCTTCGCGGCAGCGTGACGTATCACGGTGATCTCCTCGCGCCCATCGGCGAGAGCTGGGAATCGGAGCGTTGATCGTCCTCGACACCCACGCCTGGATCTGGCTGACGAGCGATCCCGACAGGCTCGGCCGCGCAGCACGCGCCGCCCTGCGGCGCGAGCGGAGTCGCGGCGTCGCGGCCATCAGCTGCTGGGAGGTCGCCATGCTGGCAGCGCTCGGCCGCATCGGGCTCGATCGCGACCCCGTCGCGTGGATGGAGGACTCGCTCCGGGCCGAGGGTCTCGAGCTGTTGCCGCTCACCCCCGCCGTCGTGGCGGCATCCGCTGCCCTTCGCGATGCGCATGGCGATCCCGCGGACCGGCTCATCGTCGCGACCGCGCTCACGCACGGCGCCAGCCTGGTTACGCGCGATCGGCGGATTCGCGAGCTGGCGGCGGTTCGCACGATCTGGTGAAGGGCCGCGAGGACGCGGCTCATCCCGGACGAGGCGCACCTGCGCGGCATGGAGCGGGTGCGGCGGGCGAGCCGGCGCGGGGAGCGGTGGCTCTCCAGCACCTCCGTCCTGCGCTTCGTGCGCGCCGGCGCGTGAGCGCGAGCACGCCGCGCGGAAAGCGAACGGGCCAGCCCCGCGGCTGCGGAGCCGGCCCGACCGCCGGTGCGGCATCCCCCCCGCGTGAAGCGGCTACCTCGACGCCGCCTTGGGCTGGTCCTTCACGGCCTCGAGGTCGAGCGCGATGGCCACCTCGTCGCCCACGGCGGGGCCGGCCTCGACGACCTTGTTCCAGGTGAGGCCGAAGTCCTTGCGCGAGATCCTCGTCGTCGCGGAGATGCCGCGGCGGGTCTCGCCGTACATGCCCTTCACCTCGGGCGTGACGGTCGCGTCGAGCGTCACCGGCTTCGTCACGCCGTGGAGGGTGAGGTCGCCCGTCACCTGGTAGGCGTCCTTGCCGGCCTTCGCGATCTTCGTCGACCTGAAGGTGATGGCCGGGTACCTGGCCACGTCGAAGAAGTCGGGCGACTTGAGGTGGGTGTCGCGATCGGCCACCTGCGTGTTGACGCTCGCGGCGTCGATGGTCGCCTCGACGACGGACCTCGTCAGGTCGGCCTCGTCGAGCGCGACGGTGCCGGCCACGTTCGTGAACTGCCCGCGCACCTGCGCGATGACGAGGTGGCGGACGGAGAAGCCCACGGACGAGTGGGAGCCGTCGATCTTGAACGCCGTGGCGGCGGAGGAGAGCGAGGGCAGGAGGGCGAGCGCGGCGACTGCGGAGAGGATCTTCTTCTTCACGTTTCTTCCTTTCGGTGTCGTTGCTGCGGTGAGCCGGTGTCGGGGTGAGCGAATCTGCCTACGCCGCCACGGCGGCGGCCTTCTTCACGGCCTCGACCTCGAGCGAGATCTCGACCTTCTCGCCGACGAGCACGCCGCCCGCCTCGAGCGCGGCGTTCCAGGTGAGCCCGTAGTCCCTGCGGTCGAGCGAGGTCTTCGCCGTGAAGGCGGACCGCTCGTTGCCCCAGGGGTCCTTGACCGTGCCGCCGAACTCGGCGTCGAGCGCGACCTGGCGGGTCACGCCGTGGAGCGTGAGGTCGCCCGTGACGCGGTAGCCGTCGCCGGCCTTCTCGATCTTCCGCGAGCGGAAGGAGAGCTCCGGGTGCTTCGCCACGTCGAGGAAGTCGGGCGAGCGCAGGTGGGTGTCGCGGTCCGCCACCTGCGTGTCGATGGACGCGGCGTCGATCTTCACCTCGACCGACGACCGGGTGAGGTCCTGCGCGTCGAGATCGATCGTGCCGGCCCACTTCGCGAAGCGGCCGTGCACCTTGGAGATGACCAGGTGGCGCACCCAGAAGTGGATGGCCGAGTGGCCGACGTCGATGTCCCAGCGGTTCGTAGCCATGTCTCGTTCCCTTTCGGTCGAGCGTCGTCGCTCGTTTCGCGGGGGAACTTGCTCTCGTTCCCGATTGAGCGCAATCTGCCCTGTCGCACATCTGTGTTCCACGGGTGGAACGATGGACCTGAACCTGCTCGACGTCTTCGAGGCCGTGGCGCGCACGCGCAGCTTCTCCGGCGGCGCCCGCGAGCTCGGCATCCCCAAGTCCTCCGCGAGCCGCGGCATCGCGCGGCTGGAGGCCGACCTCGGCGTCCAGCTCCTCCTGCGCACCACGCGCCAGGTCTCGCTCACCGCGTCGGGGACCGCGCTCTACGATCGCATGGCCCCGCTCCTCGGCTCGGTGAAGGCGGCGCTCGGCGAGCTGCCCGAGCGCGAGGAGGAGCCGGCCGGCGAGCTCCGCGTCACGGCTCCGGTGGACCTCGGAGTGCTCTTCCTCGCGGAGGTGGTGACCCGATACACGACGCGCTACCCGGCGGTCTCCGTGGAGCTGCAGCTCACGAACCGGGTCGTGGACCTCGTCCGCGAACGGTTCGACGTGGCGCTGCGGGTCGCGCCGCGCCTGCGCGACTCGACCCTCGTCGTCCGGAAGGCGGCCCCCATCGTCGTCCAGCTCTTCGCCTCGCCGCTCTACCTCGCGCACCGCGGCACGCCGAGGAGCGAGGCCGATCTCACCGATCACGACTGGGTCACGTTCCGCACGGGCCCGCAGCGGCTGCGGGCGGGGGCGCCGGAGGAGGTCCTCGGCGTGACGCCGCGCAGCCGCATCGTGTGCGACGACCTGCTCTTCGTGCGCGATGCGGTGCGCGCCGGCGCGGGCGTCGCGCTCCTGCCGACGTTCGTGGCGGAGCCCGAGGTGATCTCCGGCCGGCTCGCGCGCATCCTGCCGCGCTTCGAGCGGATCACCGGGTACCTCCACATCGTCGCCCCCGCCATGAAGCACGTCCCGCGGAAGGTGGCCGCGTTCCGGGAGCTCGTGCTGGAGCTGCTCCGGGCGCGGGGCGTGCTCGCGGGGAACAGCTGACCGCGGCGCCCCCGCTGGAGGATGCCCGTCGAGCAGCGCGCCGCCGCGGGCGGCGAGGTCGTCGAGGTCGTGCGCGACCGCTCGGGCGCGCTCCTCGGCCTCGCGGTCGGCGCCGACGGCGAGCCCCGGGCCGTCGCGCTCCTGGCGGCGCCGCCGCGCTGATCCTCACGACCAGTGCAGGATCATCACGAGCACGCCGACCACCAGGCCGGCCACCAGGATCATGTCCCGGCGCCTGCGCAGCGCGGCCCAGGCCCGCCGTGCGCGGTCGCGCGTCTCGGGCCGGCCGAGGGCGCGGAGCGCCGCGTGCGCTCCCTCGCCGAGGGCGCGCCCGCGGGTGCGGAGGGCGGGGAGGATGTCGTCACGGCGCATGGACGATGCTCCGCGCGGGCGAGAAGCGCACCGCCGCGATGCGCACGGCGCCCACGACCAGGAGGAGGAGCCCGAGCGCGGCGATCTCGGGCGCGTGCAGCTCGTGACGGTAGAGCCCGATCATCACCTCGCGCACCACGAACACGATGGCCGCGTCGAGGATGAAGGTGATGCGCAGGCGGTGGATCTCGAAGTACTCCACGATCGACTTCAGGAGCTCGATCACGACGAACATCGAGAGGAGATCCGTCACGAGCACGTCGAAGCCCGCCGCGATGCTAGGGCTGCGCCACACGGTCAGCAGGTCGAGGAACACGCGCGCGATCCCCATCATCAGCGCCACGATGGCGAGCGGCATGAGCAGCTTCACGATGAGGTCCACGACGCGCCCGAACGTGCGGCTCGCCACGCCGTCCAGCGCCACACCCACTTCCTTCACGCCCTCGAGCATGTGCTCCTCCTCCCTGGGTGGTGTCGGGGGTTCGCCGCCCGGCCGGGCGACGCGGGAGAAACGAGCGGTCCCTCGCCCGCATTCCCGCCCCGGCCCCGCAAAGGTGCTCCCTTCACGCGGCGACGAGCCGGCGCGGGCGTGAAGCGCAGGTGAAACCGCGCGCGCCGCGGAGCGGGAGGACCGACTCCGCGGAAGGGCGCGTGCGCTGGGCCGGCGCCGGCGGCCCGGGACTGCGCATGGCGGCTCGCGCGTTTTTCAGGGCTGGAGCGCTCCAACCTCGCATTGACGTGGCTCGCTCGCCCGACTAGCCTCGCCCGGCCCCTGGAAAACCCCGGGGGAGAGGCCATTTTCCCGAGAGTCCATCGAGACATGCGAGACGACAACGGCCAGGGCACGGGCAGCGCCGACCTCGGCGCCACCGAGCGGGAGATCATCCTCCAGCGCCAGAAGAAGGCCGAGGCCCTGCGCGCGCTGGGCGTGAACCCCTTCGGGAACGGAGCGGCGCCGCGCAACCTCGCCCAGGACCTCGTGGCCCGCTACGGCGACGCGCCCGCGGAGCAGATCGCGAAGGATCCGGGGGCCTGGTCGCTCGGCGGCCGCGTCCTCGCGGTCCGCTCCTTCGGCAAGGCCGCCTTCCTCCGCGTCCGCGACGCCTCGGGCGAGATCCAGGTCTGGGTGAAGAAGGACAAGGTCGGCGACCGGGCCTTCGAGATCTTCAAGCTCCTCGACATCGGCGACGTCGTCCTGGCCGAGGGCCCGGCCACGCGCACCAAGACCGGCGAGCTCACCGTCGAGGCCTCGAGCTTCACCATCCTCACGAAGGCGATGCGGCCGCTGCCCGAGAAGTGGCACGGCCTCACCGACGTGGAGCAGCGCTACCGGCAGCGCTACGTGGACATGATCGTGACGCCGGGCGTGCGCGAGGTGTTCCGGCGCCGCACGAGGATCGTGTCGACCCTCCGGCGCTTCCTCGACGGCCGCGGCTTCCTCGAGGTGGAGACGCCCACGCTGCACAAGCCGGAGGAGGCCGGCGGCGCCGCCGCCCGCCCGTTCGAGACGTTCCACAACGCGCTCGAGATGCCGCTCAAGCTCCGCATCGCCACCGAGCTGCATCTCAAGCGCCTCGTGGTGGGCGGCTTCGACCGCGTCTACGAGATCGGCCGCATCTTCCGGAACGAGGGGATCGATCGGCGCCACAACCCGGAGTTCACCTCCATCGAGTTCTACCAGGCGTACGCCACGCACGAGGATCTGATGGCGCTCACGGAGGAGCTGTTCCACACGCTCGCCGTGGAGGTGGCCGGCTCGCCGGCGATCACGTTCCAGGGGCAGCGCATCGACCTCACGCCGCCGTATCGCCGCGTGTCGCTCGTGGCCGAGGGCGCGAAGGCGCTCGGGCTCTCCGTCGAGGACGCGCTCGCCGGGAAGGGGCTCGCCGAGGCGCTCGCGCGCGCCGCGGCGCGCGAGAACGAGTCCGAGGACGCCTGGAAGCTCGAGCAGGCCGCGAAGAAGTCCGCCGGCGAGGCCGTCGCCGCCGCCTTCGAGGTCTTCTGCGAGGCGCAGCTGCCGAAGGACCGGCCGGCCTTCGTGGTGGACTGGCCCATCGAGACCTCGCCGCTCTCGCGGCGCCGCGACTCCGACCCGCGCCTCGTCGATCGCTTCGAGCTCTTCGTCGGAGGCATGGAGGTCGCGAACGCGTTCTCCGAGCTGAACGACCCGGCCGACCAGCGCGCCCGCTTCGAGGCCCAGGTGAAGGCCAGGGCGGCCGGCAACGAGGAGGCCATGCCCTACGACGAGGACTTCGTGCGGGCGCTCGAGCACGGCATGCCCCCCACGGCGGGCGAGGGCATCGGCATCGATCGCGTCACCATGCTCCTCACCGATTCGGCCTCGATCCGGGACGTGATCCTGTTCCCCTTGCTGAAGGCCAGGGGTGGATGAACGACGTGCGCCTGCCCGAGGCACCGCGGCCGCCTCCTCGCCCCGAGCCGGGGGGGCGCGAGCCTCCCGCCCCGCCGGCCCCGCAGGCGCCGGGGGCCGGACACCCCGCGCCGCCCGTCTTCTCGTTCTGGGCGTTCGGGCTCGTCGCGCTCGGCATCTTCGGCTCGGCCGCCCTCGCTCCCCTCGCCCAGGCGTTCTTCGGGGACCGGCTGGCGCTGCCCTCGGCCCTCGCCACCGGCCTCGCCGCCCTCGCCGCCGCCGCCTTCGGCGCGGCCTGCGGCGCGGCGGCCGCCGTGCTGCGGAAGCGGCTCGCCTTCTACGAGATCGCGTTCGGGGCGCTGCTCTGGGCGGCCGCGACCGCGGTCGTCGCCTCCACGGCCCGCCTGCGCGGGGCGACGGGCGCCCTCGCCGCCCTGGAGTCGCAGGGGAAGCTCGTGGTGGTCCTGGGGCTCCTCGGCGCGGGCCTCCTCGCGGCCACCGCCGTCTTCGCCGGCTCGACGCTCGCGTACCTGGCGGTGGGGAGCGGGCGGTTCGACGGCTCCGTCTCGTACGAGCTCTTCGTGGCGCGCAGCCACCTCCGCCTCACGCCGAAGACGCTGCTCGCGCTCTTCGGCCTCGTGGTGACCGGGCTCGTGCCGGGCCTGCTCGTCGCCCTCGTCTGGTCGCTCGTGCGCGACGCCCGGGAGCGCCGCGCCTATCGACGCGGCGAGCTGTTCCGGCGGGAGCGGATGCCGGCGACGCTCCTCATGACGCTCATCTCCATCGCCGGGGTGGCCATGGGCGTGTGGGCCCTCACCGTCGTGCTCTCGGTGATGAGCGGCTTCGAGGCGGACCTGAAGCGGAAGATCCTCGGCCACAATGCCCACGGCATGGTGCTCACCTACGGCCAGGGCGACTTCGACGACTGGCGCGGGACGCGGGACAAGGTGCTCAAGGTGAACGGCGTCCTGGGCGCGACGCCGTTCCTCTACAACGAGGTCATGCTCTCCGCCGGGCAGAACCTCACCGGCGCCATCCTGAAGGGCATCGACGTGGAGACCGTGGGCACGGTGACCGACCTTCCCCTCAACGTCCGGGAGGGGGAGGGGAGCCTCGAGGCGCTCCGCCACCCCGAGACCATCCCGCGGGGCGCGCGCCCGCCGGACGAGCCGCCCGAGTCGGCGCCGCCGCGCAAGGTCCGCCCGCTGCCCGGCATCGTGGTGGGCCGCGAGCTGGCGAGGGCGCTCCGCGTCTTCGTGGGCGACCAGGTGAACGTGGTCTCGCCCTTCGGCGACCTCGGGCCCGCCGGCCCGCAGCCCAAGGCCCGTCCCTTCCGCGTGGCCGCCATCTTCTACAGCGGCATGTACGAGTACGACTCCAAGTTCGCGTACATCGACCTCGAGGAGGCGCAGCGCTTCTTCGCCACGCGCACCGTGACCGGCCTCGAGCTCAAGGTGACCGAGGTGGACGCCGCCCGGACCATCATGTCGCGGGTCGTCTATGCGCTGGGCGGATGGCCCTTCCGCGCCAAGGACTGGGGCGAGCTCAACCGCAGCCTCTTCTCCGCCCTGCAGATGGAGAAGGTGGTGATGGCCTTCATCCTCGGCTGCATCGTGCTCGTGGCGAGCTTCATCATCGTGGCCACGCTCATCATGCTCGTGCTCGAGAAGACGAAGGAGATCGCCGTGCTCAAGTCGATGGGCGCGGGCGTCCCCTCCATCATGAAGATCTTCGTGGCCGAGGGGATCATCATCGGGGCCATCGGCACCGCCTTCGGCCTCATCCTCGGCTACGGGAGCTGCCTGCTCATCGACAAGGTCGGCATCCCGCTCGATCCGGAGGTCTACTACATCAACAACCTGCCCGTGCTCATCGAGCCGGCGCAGTTCGCGCTCGTGACGCTCGCGGCGCTGGTGCTGTCGTACCTCGCCACCATCTACCCGGCCACCAAGGCGGCGCGGCTCAGGCCCGTGGACGGGCTCCGGGCGGAGTGAAGGCGATGGGACGCCCGTTCATCCGCATCGAGGGCCTCGCCAAGACGTACCTCATGGGCGAGAAGCGGCTCGACGTGCTGCGCGGCATCGAGCTCGACATCGAGGAGCGCGAGCTCGTCGCGCTCACCGGCCCCTCCGGCGCCGGGAAGAGCACGTTCCTGCACCTCCTCGGCACGCTCGACGTGCCCACCCGCGGCCGCATCCTCTTCGACGGCGAGGACGTGTTCGAGCGCGGCGAGGAGGGGCTCGCCTCCTTCCGGAACCAGACCGTGGGGTTCGTGTTCCAGAGCCACCACCTCCTCCCCGAGTTCTCCGCCCTGGAGAACGCCATGATGCCGGCCCTCATCCGCCGGGTGCCGCGGGGGGAGGCCCGGCGCAGGGCGACGGCCATGCTGGCACACGTCGGGCTCTCCGAGCGCATGGACCACAAGCCGGGCGAGCTCTCCGGCGGGGAGCAGCAGCGCGTGGCCCTGGCGCGGGCGCTCTGCCTCTCCCCCAGGCTCCTCCTCGCCGACGAGCCCACCGGCAACCTCGACCCGCAGACCGCCGAGGGCATCCACGCGCTCCTCAAGGACCTGAACGAGCGCCTCGGCATCACCGCGGTGGTGGTGACGCACAACGAGCGGCTCGCCCAGGCGCTCCCGCGCCGCCTCCGGCTCGCGGAAGGAAGGCTGGCGTGAGGAAGCCATGAAGCGAGCGAAGATTGAGGTTTTCCGGACGACGGTTTAGATTCCGCCGCTCGCGTGAGCCCCCGCCTGCACACCTCCCTCTCGCTCGTCGCGGCCGCGTTGCTCGCCGCGGCGCCGTCCGCTCGCGCCGCGCAACCCACCGTGAAGGAGGTGCGCGTCGAGGGGAACCGGCGCGTCGAGGCCGACGCCGTCCGCGCCGCGATGGTGTCCAAGAAGGACGCCCCCTACGACCCGAAGAGGATCGGCCAGGACGTGAAGAACGTCATGAAGCTCGGCCTCTTCTCGGACGTGGTCATCGAGGTGGAGGGGGCGAAGGACGCGCCCGTGCTGGTGGTGCGCGTCGTCGAGCGGTCCACGGTGCGCGAGGCCAAGATCACCGGCAACGACGAGCTGTCGAAGGACGACCTGAAGGACACCATGTCCCTCAAGGCCGGATCGGTCCTCGACCTCGCCGCCGTGCAGAAGGACGTGAAGAAGATCCAGGAGAAGTACGTCGAGAAGGGCTTCTTCCTGGCCGAGGTCGTCTACAAGGTCGAGGACAGGCCCGACAACCAGGTCGACGTCACCTACGTCGTGAACGAGCGGGCCAAGGTGCAGGTGAAGGAGGTGCGCTTCATCGGCAACGCGCACGTCTCCGAGGACGACCTCATCTCGGTGATGCAGACGCGCCCGGGCGGCTACCTCGCCTTCCTCAGCTCCTCCGGCACCTACAAGGAGGAGGCGCTGCAGCGCGACGTCCAGGCCCTCCAGGCCACCTACCTCGATCGCGGCTACGTGACCGTGAAGATCGGCCGTCCGGCCGTGGCGCTCTCGCCGGACAAGAAGCTCATCTACGTCACCATCCCCGTCGAGGAGGGCGAGCGCTACCGCATCGGCACCGTGAAGTTCGCGGGGCAGCTCCTCGACCAGGAGCCGAAGCTCCGCAAGAACCTGCGCACGCACCCGGGCGAGTGGTTCAACCGGAGCGAGGTGGGCCAGGACCTCTTCGCCATCGGCGACGTGTACAAGGACCTCGGCCACGCCTACGCCAACGTCACCCCACTCACCGACACGGACGCCGCGACCAAGACGCTCGATCTCACCTTCGAGGTCCAGCCCGGCCCCGTGACGTACTTCGAGACCATCGAGGTGGTGGGGAACGAGAAGACGCGCGACAAGGTCATCCGCCGCGAGCTGCGCATCTACGAGGGGGAGCGCTTCAGCGGGACGGGCCTCAAGACCTCGAAGCAGCGCGTCACCGCGCTCGGGTTCTTCGAGACCGTGGAGATCACCACCAAGCGCGGCTCGGCGGACGACAAGATCGCCGCGCTGGTCGAGGTGAAGGAGCGGCCCACCGGCACCTTCCAGATCGGCGCGGGCTTCTCCTCCTACGAGAACTTCATCCTCACCGGCCAGATCGCGCAGCAGAACTTCTTCGGCTGGGGCCAGACCCTGTCCCTGCAGGTGCAGTGGTCCTCCATCCGCCAGCTCGGCCAGATCCAGTTCGTGGAGCCGTACCTGCTCGACACGCGCTGGACGTTCGCCTTCGACCTCTACGCCACCGAGGGCATCTACACCACGTTCACCCGCCGTTCCGTGGGCGGGAACATGACCTGGGGCTACGAGATGAACGGGCTCCAGGACTGGTGGCCGTTCGCGAAGAACCTGGAGGACATGCGGCTCTTCCTCACCTACACGAACGAGCGCGTCGACGTGACCGCCGTGAGCCTCGCCACCACGGCGCGCTCCCAGTTCAACTCCGGCACCACGAGCTCGGCGCGCCTCTCGCTCCAGTGGGACCGGCGGGACAACCGGCTCTTCCCCACGAAAGGCCACTACCTCACCGTCTCCGGCGAGGCGGCGCCGCCCTTCCTCGCGCCGAGGAGCCTGTTCGGCAAGCAGGTGAACCTCTTCACCCGCTACACGGTGGACGCCCGCTACTACTACCCCATCGGCTGGGGCGTCGTGGCGCGCTCCAAGCTCACCCTCGGGCTCATCCGCGACTGGGACGCGGCCCACCCGGTTCCCATCTCCGAGCTGTACTACGTGGGCGGCATCAACTCCGTGCGCGGCTACCGCTTCCTCTCCATCTCGCCCTCGCAGACGGTGATGAGCTCCACGGTCCCCGACGCCTCGACCACGCTCATCGCGGTGGGCGGCGACAAGCAGGCCATCCTGAACCTCGAGCTCGAGTTCCCGCTCTTCCAGAGCGTGGGCGTGCGCGGCGTCGTCTTCACGGACATGGGCAACGCCTTCGCTCCCGGCAAGTGGACGGATCCGGCGGTGCGCTGGTCGCTCTACAAGTCGGTGGGCCTCGGCTTCCGCTGGTTCAGCCCCATCGGCCCGCTGCGCTTCGAGTGGGGCTTCCCGCTCAACCGCCGCACCGACCCGGTGACGGGCCAGCGCATCGACGAGCCCCTCGACTTCCAGTTCACGATCGGCAACTTCTTCTAGAAGCAGGAAGGGACCCCCCATGAGAAAGACCCTCTCCGCCCTCGCGCTCGCCCTCGCGCTCGTCCCGGCCGCCGCCTCCGCGCAGCAGAAGATCGGCTACGTGGACCTCCAGCGCGCGATGAACGAGATCGAGGAGGGCAAGGCCGTCACGGCGGTCCTCAAACAGGACTTCGCCGAGAAGCAGAAGCAGATCGACGCCAAGAAGGCCGAGCTCGAGAAGCTCCAGGCCGAGTTCGAGAAGCAGGCCACCGTCATGTCGGAGCAGGCGCGCAAGGACAAGGCCGTGGACCTCGACCGCCGCGCCCGCGACCTGCAGGCGCTCTTCGTGAGCCTCCAGAAGGACCTCTCCGACCGGGATCGCGAGGCGACGCGCGGCGTCTTCGACAAGATGGCCCAGATCGTCGCCGAGATCGCGGAGGCCGACGGCTTCACCATCGTGCTCGAGCGCAACGCGGGGCTCGTCTACGCGCCCCCCTCGCTCGATCTCACGAACGAGCTCATCCGCAAGTACAACGCCCGCCATCCCGGCGGGGCGAAGAAGCCCGAGGCCGGAAAGAAGTCGGAAGGCGCGAAGAAGCCCGAGGCCGCCGGGAAGAAGCCGGACGCCGCGAAGAAGGCCGAGGGTTCGGCCGGCAAGAAGTAGGCACATCGTGGCCGCCTTCACGATCGCGGAGCTCGCGCGCCACGTCGGCGGCGAGGTCCAGGGCGACGGAACGCTGCGCGTCGAGGGCATCGCTCCGCTCGAGGACGCGGGCCCCACCGAGATCTCGTTCTTCGCCAACAAGAAGTACCGGCGGGCCTTCGAGGCCACGCGCGCGGGAGCGGTGGTGGTCGAGCGGGACGCCGAGGTGCCGCCGGGGAGGACCGTGCTCCGGGCGAGCGGCGCCTATCTCGCGTTCGCGAAGATCTCGACCCTGTTCCATCCCCCCCGCGAGGCGCTGCCGGAGGTCTCCCCGCTCGCCGCCGTCCATCCGGACGCGAGCATCCACCCGAGCGCGCAGGTGATGCCGCTCGCCTCCGTGGCGGCGAACGCCCGGGTGGGCGCGCGCACCATCGTGTTCCCGGGCGCGCAGGTGGGCGAGGACGCCCGGGTGGGCGAGGACTGCCTCGTCTACCACAACGTCGTGATCCGCGAGCGCTGCGTCGTGGGGAACCGGGTCATCCTCCAGCCCGGCTGCGTGGTGGGCTCCGACGGCTTCGGCTTCGCCCTCGACATGGAAGGCGAGGGGAAGGGGCCGCGCCACTTCAAGGTGCCGCAGGTCGGCATCGTGGTGATCGAGGACGACGTGGAGATCGGCGCGAACAGCTGCGTCGACCGCGCCACGCTCGGCGTGACGCGCATCGGGCGCGGGGCCAAGATCGACAACCTCGTCCAGATCGCCCACAACGTCGAGCTCGGCCCCCTCTGCATCCTCGCCTCGCAGGTGGGCATCGCCGGCTCGACGAAGCTCGGCATGGGCGTCGTGGCCTGGGGCCAGGCGGGCATCGTGGGCCACATCACCATCGGCGATCGCGTCACCATCAACGCCCAGGCGGGCGTGGGCCACGACCTCGAGCCGGGGGCGCGCGTCGCCGGCTCGCCCGCCACCCCGGACGTGGCCTGGGCGCGGAACACGGCGGCGTTCAACCGGCTCACCGAGATGCGGCGGGAGCTGCGCGAGCTGCGCGCCGAGGTGGCGCGCCTCCGCGGCGACGGCGACAAGGAGAGGAAGGATCCATGACCAGCGAGAGCGCCCCGACCGGCGTGCTCCTCGACGCAGAGGCGATCCAGAAGATCCTTCCGCACCGCCCGCCGTTCCTGCTCGTGGACCGCGTGGTGGTGCTCGAGCCAGGCAAGCGGCTCGTGGCCTGGAAGGGCGTCACCATGAACGAGCCCTTCTTCGTGGGCCACTTCCCCGGCAAGCCCGTCATGCCGGGCGTCCTCATCCTGGAGGCGCTGGCGCAGGCGTGCGGGCTGCTCGCCATGAAGTCGATCGGGCCGGACGAGGACGTGAAGAACAAGGTCACGTTCCTCATGTCCATCGACGGCGCGAGGTTCCGCAGGCCCGTCGTCCCGGGCGATCGCCTCGAGCTGCACGTCGAGATCGTGAAGCGCAAGGGGGCGATCTGGCGCCAGAAGGGCGCCGCCATGGTGGACGGCCAGACGGTCGCCGAGGCGGAGTTCATGGCGATGCTGGCGGACCGCGAGCAGTAAGGGAGCGGGAGGTCGCGCGAGATGTCCATCCACCCCACCGCCGTCGTCGAGCCCGGCGCGAAGGTCGATCCCACCTGCGAGATCGGGCCGTACGCGGTCGTGGGCGCGGACGTGGTCCTCGGGCCGAGGAACGTCCTCTCCGCCCACGCCATCGTGAAGGGGCACACCACGCTCGGCGCGGGGAACCGCGTCTTCCCGCACGCGGTGATCGGCGAGATCCCGCAGGACCTCAAGTACGGGGGCGAGCCCACGCGGCTCGTGGTCGGCGACCGGAACACCTTCCGCGAGTGCGTGACCATCAACCTCGGCACGTTGGGCGGCGGCGGCGTCACCACCATCGCGAACGGCTGCCTGTTCATGGCCTACAGCCACGTGGGCCACGACTGCACCATCGGCGACGGCGCCATCATCGCGAACTCGGTGGCCCTGGCCGGCCACATCCTCATCGAGGACCACGTC
>DATDDC010000406.1:0-8662 GCA_036523995.1 Anaeromyxobacter sp. | reverse complement strand
GCCGCCTCGTCGAACTGCCGCTCGAAGACGAGCGCCTGGGCCTGGTCCACGAGGCGGGACACGGGGTCGGCGTGGGGCGCGACGCCTTCCACGTGCGCGAGCCCGAGCTCCCGCAGCGCCTCGATGCGGCGCAGGACGGCCGGGCGCGAGAGCGAGAGGGCGAGCCGGGCCTCGGCGATCGACACGCGGCGGCGCGCCGCCTCGAGGAGCGCGCGCTGCCCGGGCGTGCGGGGGCGTCCGCCCTGGTCCGCGCACAGGAGCGCCGATTCCGAGGGGTAGCGGCGATCC
The DNA here is from genome assembly GCA_036523995.1 of Anaeromyxobacter sp. Taxonomy (GTDB): domain Bacteria; phylum Myxococcota; class Myxococcia; order Myxococcales; family Anaeromyxobacteraceae; genus Anaeromyxobacter. The sequence continues at coordinate 8,374 of DATDDC010000406.1, read as the reverse complement.
AGCCCGGGCCACTCGTCGAGCCTGCGGAGCCCCTCCAGCGTCATCTGCCCGAGGCCGAGATCCAGCGGCACGCCGTCGTCGAAGCCCGCGGCGTCGTCGGACACGGTGAAGCGGCCCTGTCCGCGCGCCAGGAAGAGGTCGACGATGCGGTCTGCACACGCCTCCGGCCACATCGACCCGGGCGGCTCGGCCGGCGTCCAGCCGGCGAGCGTCCCCAGCCCGGCCGGCTCGCCGGGCGGGCGAGCGCTCGCGACGATGCGGCGATCCCGGACCTCGATCCAGAAGGGAACGCCCTCCCCGGAGTCCACCTCGACGACGCACCAGCGCCGGCTCTGGTCGAGCCACTGGAGGAGGTCGGCGAGCGGATAGGTGGCGAGATCGCCCTGGAGCATCGACCGCGATTGTGGCTCCGCACGGGGTCCGCGCGCCAGCTCGGGGCCGGCGCGCGCATCGCACCCATCGACGGGCTCGCGCCCAGGCTTGGCGCCGGCGCACCGTCCCATCAGCTTTTCGTGGCGCATCCGCCGACGGCGGGGCGCGAGGGGGTTCGTCGCGATGAAGAGGCTCTCCTGGGTCCTCGGACCTCTCTGTGCGCTCGGGCTCGCGTGCGGCAGCGGGCACGCCAAGAACGGCGGCGAGCTCGGTCCGCCCCCGCCTCCACCTCCACCGACCGTCGATCCACCGGTCGTGAGCGGCGACTTCGCCTTCTACGGAACGGCGCAGGGCCTCTCGAGCGACGTCTGGGACGCCTCCGCGGACGAGGCCGGCAACGTGTACGTCGTCACGGGCGAGGCCCTCTTCGCGAAGCGCCGCGGCGACGCGGACTTCGAGAGGTTCGACCCGGCGAGCATGGGCATCACGAAGAACTGCGACCAGGCCGGGACCAAGGCCTGCCCGCTCGTCTCGGTGGCGGGCGGAGCCCCCGGCGTCGCCTACGCGGGGCTCAGGGGGATCGGCACCGACGGCGACGGCGATCCGGACTGGCAGCTCGACTCGGGCGGCATCGACGTGCTGGCCTTCGACGGGAGCGCCGTCAAGCGGACGCGCCACGTCGAGGTGGCCGGCGTGCCGCACCAGATGTGCCAGGACCACTCCGATCCCGCGGTGACGGGGAAGCCCTGCGCGGCCGACGACGCCACGTGGAACCAGGGCCGCCGCAAGGTCCGCCAGGTGCTGCGCATGGCGGTGAACCACGACAAGTCGAGGATCCAGTACGGCGACGTCTGGATCGCGGGCACGCACGGCACGTTCTCGCTGCTCGTGGGGAACCCCGACGAGCGCGGCTGGGTCGATCTCACGAAGAGCTTCCCGGGCACGGACGACCGCCGCTTCGTGTGGGAGCACGATCACCCGGCCATCTACGGCATGGCCACCATCAACGGGGTCCTGACGGAGGCCTTCCTCACCGGCGACAGCACCGCCATCGCCATCGACCCGACCACGGGCGATCCCTGGGCGTCGAACGAGTGCCGCACCGCGACGAAGAAGGGCTACGGCGCCGGCCCGAGCAACTGGTACGTGGACATGTGGCCCGGGCAGACCGGGCCCACCTCGGCGGACCGCCACGCCACATGGACATCTGGCCCGACCCGACGAGCACGCCGGGCTACGACGCCATGGATCCGCGCTGGCTCGACGCCGTGTCGTCGCTCTCGTTCTGCGACGACGGGACGCTCTGGATCGCCTCGTCGCTCCACGGCATCGTGCGGCGCGGCGCCGACGGCTCCATGACGTTCATCGACCTGCCCCCGGGGACCGGGAACAACGCCTCGGCCATCGCCTGCGACCCGGCGAACGGCTCGGTGTGGGTCGGGTTCGGCTGGGGCGGGTTCGGCCGCTGGGACGGGAAGTGGTGGATCATGTCGCCCGCCCAGGCCGGGCTGCCCTTCGCCACGAACGGCCCGGTGCGGTCCATCCAGATCGACCGCTGGGCCTCGCCGCGCATCGTGTACTTCGCGCACGCGGCGGCGAAGGTGCCCGGCGGCGTGACCGTGTACACGGGCAGGTGACGGACCTCGCCGCGCGGGCGCCACGGGGCCGCGCGGATGGGCGGGCGGCCCCGCTCACGTGCTCGTGTAGTCGCGCTCGATCACCTCGCCCGGCCTCGGGGGGGCGAGGAGCAGCCCGAGCGCGTCCATGAGGATCCACTTCTGCAGGGCGGCGTCGCCGGGGCGTCCCAGCGAGTGCCCCGCGACGAAGCCGCGCGGGTTGAGGGCGCGCGGCGGGCGGGCCTGGAGCGTCTCCTCCGGCTCGACGGTGATCCCGACCGTGGGGATGCCGACGAGCTCGATCATGCGCTGCACGGTGACCACCGTGCGGTGGCAGAGCCGTCAGCCGCCGGTGAGGAGGACGGCGCCCGGCCGCTCCCGGTCCACCTCCCGGACGAGCGCCGGGATGGTCTTCTCGCGCAGCTCGCGCAGCGCCTGGCTGTAACCGAGGGAGAAGTGACGCGCGGTGAGGCCGCCCACCCGGCGCTCCGCGGCGAGCTCGCGCAGCCGGTCGATGGGGAAGACGCAGTTCAGGTCCCGGTCGACGCAGCCGTGGTCGTAGTGGGCGTCGTCGTAGCGCAGGTCCTTCGCCTCGGCCTCGCCGGGGATGGCGCGCCAGCTCGTGTCACCCTCGGTATCGAAGGGCCGGTCGTCCTTGGTGCGGACGGCGGCCGTGGAGACGATGCAGATGGACGTCTCCTCGAGCTTCCCCTGGAACGGCGTGAAGGGCACGCAGTAGCGGGACAGCTCGAGGGGCTTCGGCTCGCTCGCCTGGGGCATCGGCCTTCACTTCAGCTTGTCGAGCGCGGCCATGATCTTGTCGGTCGGCGGCTGCTCGGAGATGGCGTGGATGTCGATGTAGGTAATCTTCCCCTGCTTGTCCACCACGAAGATGGCGCGCTCGCAGATGCCGCTGTCCCCGCGGAGCACGCCGTAGAGAGATGCAACATATCCGTGCGGCCAGTGATCGGAGAGCAGCGGGTAGGACAATCCGCCCATGGACTTCGCCCACGCCTCGTTCGTGGGGACCTGATCCGTGCTGATGCCCAGGACCTGAGCATTTCGCCGCTCGAACTCGGAGAGATCCTCCTCGTACGACGGCATCTGCACGGTTCAGACGGGCGTGAAGGCGGCGGGGTAGAACGCCAGCACCACGTTCTTCTTGCCGCGGAAATCGGAGAGCTTGATCTTCTTCCGCTCGGCACCTTTACCCGCAGTATCGCCGGTCGCGGAAAGCTCGAACTCCGGCGCGTCGTCGCCGATCTCGAGCCGCCACACGGGCTTTCTCTTCGCTGCCATCGGGCCTCCTCGTCGGTTGGTCGCCAGGGATCTAAGACGTAGTTACTCACCGTCGAGGTCGACCGGGGGATGACCCGAAAAGGACGCTGTCGGGCAGGGGGGCGTTTGCTATCCGTCACCCCATGGACCTGCTGACGAGATTCGCGGGGAACGTCAAGCGTCTCCGCTCCAGGAAGAGGATGTCTCAGAAAGCGCTCGCCGATCGTGTGGGGATCTCGGTCTCGTACGTCTCCATGCTCGAGCGCGGACAGCGATCGCCGCCGCTCGAGACGATCGAGAAGATGGCCAAGGCGCTCGGGGTGCCGCCCGCGGTGCTCCTCGGCCGCTAGCCCTGCGGTTTTCTCCCCGGGGTTCGTCCTCCCGCCGGCCCCTCCAAAGGCCCGGGAACCTGTCGGCGCGCCCGCAACGCCTCCAGCACCCGCAGGATCTCCGAGATCGAGCGCGCCACCGCCGGATCGCCGAACGACGCGTGCCGTACCACTCCCACCGGATCGACGACGAAGGTGGCCCGCGCCGCGAAGCCTTCGCGCTCGAGGAGCGCGCCGTAGGCGCGCGAGATCTCGCGCGTCGGATCCTCGGCCAGCGGCACGGCGATGGGCCCGAGCTTCTCCGCGATCCACCGCCGGTGCGTCTCCACGTCGTCGACGGAGAGCGCCACGACCGACGCGCCGAGCGCCGCGAGCTCCGGCGCGCGCTTCGAGAGCTCCAGCACCTCCGTCGGGCAGATCTCGCTGAAGTCGCGCGGATAGAACGCGAGCACGAGCCAGCGGCCCGCGAAGTCCGCGGGCCCGAGATCCCGCACCGCTCCGTCCGGCATGGCCGCGCGGGCGCGAAAGGCCGGCGCTGGCTCCCGGATCCTCGCCATGGCAGGCTCATAGCCCACCCTCGAGCGACCCGCCCATGGAATCGCCGCCCGGGTATGCGCGTTGCAAGATTCCGAGGACCATGGAGGACCCCCACGGCATGACCCGCTTCTCGAGACGGCGCTTCCTGCAGGGCGCCGCGTGGATCGGCGCCGCCGGGGCGACCGGTGGGCTGCCTGCCCTCGCCGCCGCCCGCGACGACTCGCCCAGGACGGAGCGGGTGTCGTTCCGGATCCCGGGCCTCGATCCGGCCCACGACGGGCTGCGCCTGGCTCAGCTCTCGGACCTGCACTTCGGTCCGCGCACACCCCTCGCGCTCATCCGGGCCGCCCTCGACGAGGCGAACCGCTTCGAGCCCGACCTCGTGGTCCTCACCGGGGACTACCTCACGCGCCGCCGCGAGGACGTCCGGACGCTGCGCGAGCACATCGGCGGGCTGCGAGCGCCGACGGTCGCGGTGCTGGGGAACCACGACGTGTGGGTCGACCCCGCGGGCGCGGCGGCGGCGCTGCGCCGGCACGGCTACGAGGTCCTCGAGAACGCGTGGACGACGCTCTCGCTCCGCGGCGTGCCCTTCCGCATCGTGGGGATCGGCGACCACCTCACCCACCGAGACGACGTGCTCGCCGCGGTGCGCGGCCTTCCCTCGCGCGCCGCGACGCCGCTCGTCCTCGCGCACGGACCGCGCACGGCGGACAAGCTCGCCGCGCTGGGCCGGCCGGCCCTGTGTCTCTCCGGGAACACCCACGGCGGCCAGGTGAACCTCCCCATCGTGACGCCGATCCTGCTCGCGTCGCTCCGGGAGCCGTACGCGCGCGGCCTGTACCAGCTCGGCCCGGTTCAGCTGTACGTGAACCGGGGGGTCGGCAACTCGGGCATCTCCTTCCGCCTCAACTCGCCGCCGGAGGTGACGCTCGCCACCCTGCGCCGCGTCGAGCCCGGTGAGGCTCCAGGCCCCAGGCTCCAGGCGACGGGAGCGGAACGTCGCTCCAGCAGGGTCCTGTAGCCCGTCGCCCGTAGCCTGTAGCCTGTCGCGCATGACCGCCGCCGCCGCCCCGACCTCGACCGATCCCCGAAGCCTCGACGCCGCCGTGGAGCGCGTGCGGGAGGGCGCGCCGCGCTGGGCGCGCGCCTCGATCGAGGAGCGCGTCGCCCTCGCGCGCTCGATGCTCGCGGGGGTGGACCGGAACGCGGAGCGAATGGTGCGCGAGGCGTGCGCCGCGAAGGGGATCCCGTTCGACGCGCCGGCCGCCGGCGAGGAGTGGCTCTCCTCGCCGTTCCCGACCGTGCGCATGCTCCGGCAGATCATCCGCTCGCTCCAGGCGCTGGCCCGCACCGGCAACACGCCCATGGGGCCGACCGGCGAGACGGTGGACGGCCGCCTCAGCGCGCGGGTGTTCCCCCCGGACCGGCTCGACGCCTCGCTCTTCCCGCGCATCCGCTCCGACGTGCACTTCCTCGAGGGAGTGGGCGCCGCGGCCATGCACGAGCGGCGCGCCGCCTTCCACAAGGCGAGGAGCCACGAGGGGCGGGTCTGCCTCGTCCTCGGGGCGGGAAACGTCAACGCCATCGCGCCCACCGACGTCGGGACGAAGCTCTTCAACGAGGGGACGGTCTGCGTCCTCAAGATGAACCCCGTGAACGCGTACCTCGGGCCCATCCTGGAGGACGCCTTCTCGGAGGCGATCGCGAAGGGGTTTCTCGCGGTGGTCTACGGCGGCGCCGAGGAGGGCTCCTACCTCGCGCGCCACCCGGCCGTGGACGAGATCCACGTGACCGGCTCGACCGCCACGCACGACGCCATCGTGTGGGGGCCGCCCGGGCCGGAGCGCGCCGAGCGGATGGCGCGCGGCACGCCGCTGCTCCAGAAGCCGATCACGAGCGAGCTCGGCGACGTCGCGCCCGTGATGGTGATGCCGGGGGCGTGGAGCGATCGCGACCTCGCCTTCCAGGCGGAGAGCGTGGCGGGGATGAAGACGCACAACGCCGCGCACAACTGCAACGCCGCCCAGCTCCTGGTCCTCCCGCGGGGCTGGAAGCAGCGCGACGCCTTCCTCGGCCACCTCGAGCGCGCGCTCGCCGCCACCCCCGCCAGGAAGGCCTGGTACCCGGGCGCGGTGGAGCGCTACCGGCGCCTCGTGGAGGGGAGGCCCGGCGTGCGCAGGCCCGGGGGCGGTCAGGCCGAGCTGCCCTGGACCCTCGTGCCGAGCCTCGACGCCTCGTCGGACGACCCGCTCTTCCGGACCGAGGCCTTCTGCGGGCTCATCGGCGAGACCGCCGTCGGCTCGCCGGACGCCCTCCAGTTCCTCGACGAGGCGGTGGCGTTCGCGAACGGGAAGCTCTGGGGCATGCTCTCGGCGAGCGTGGTCGCGCCTCGGGAGGCGCTGCGCGATCCGGCCCTGCGCGGCGCCGTCGAGCGCGCCGCGCGGCGGCTCCGCTACGGCACGGTGGCCGTGAACTGCTGGCCCGCCTACGCGTTCGCCTTCGGGACGACGCCGTGGGGAGGCTTCCCCGGCCAGCCGCTCCACGACATCCGGAGCGGGCGCGGCTTCGTGCACAACACGCTCATGATCGATCCGGAGCAGATCGAGAAGTGCGTGATCTGGCATCCCACGGTGCATCCGCTCAAGCCCCCCTACTTCCCGACCCACCGCTCCACCGTGAAGATGGGGCGCGGCCTCGTCGCCCTCGAGGCGCGGAGGAAGTGGAGCGCGCTTCCGGGGATCGTGGCCGCGGCGCTGCGCGGGTAGCTGCGGCCGCCGCGACCCATCTCGACAGGAGAGGTCTTCCCGGGCATCCTCTCTTCCGGCGTGGGACCCGTGATGCTCCGCCGCGCGCGGGGACAGTGACGCGTGAAGAGCTTCCTGCTTTCGTGGCTCAAGAAGACGCACGCCGGCATGCCCCTCGGGGAGTTCGAGCGGCAGATGCCCGGGCCGTGGCTCGTGTGGGAGGCGGGGCCGTGGCGGCCTCCCTCGCGGCGCCCCGAGACCCTCGCGTCCGGGCCGAACACGCGCCTGCTCCCCTCCGGCGAGTCGCTCGCCATCCTCCTCGAGTCGAGGACGGGCGGGGCCGAGGTGACGCTCGGGCGCGGCTCCACGAACGACATGGTGGTGGACGACGCCACGCTCTCGCGCGTGCACCTCGTCTTCTGCAAGGACGCCTTCGGGCGCTGGACGGTCCGCGACCCCGGCTCGCGCAACGGGACCAAGGTGGACGGCGCGCCCGCCGGCAAGAGCGCCCGGCCCCTCACCCCGGGCGCGCTCATCGAGGCGGGCGCGGTGCGCCTCACCTTCTACGACGGCGCCGGCCTGTACGTGCGCCTGCGCGCCGGGTAGCGCAGCAGCAGCTACCAGACCTCGCAGCGCCGCGCGGGCGGCCGGACCATGGGGCGCCCCTCCCCGCACTGGAAGGCGGCCGCGAAGGAGGGGAGGTTCGAGAGGGGCCCGTTCACCCGTTGCCTGGCGGGGGAGTGCGGATCGACCACCGCGCGCCTGCGGAGGTCCTCGTCCCGGTACCGCGAGCACCAGGACTGGGCGAAGCCGACGAAGAACTGCTGCTCGCCGTCGAAGCCGGCCGCCCGCTCGCCGCCGACGTGCGCCGCCTGCATCGCGGCGTGCGCCAGCTTCAAGCCGCCCAGGTCGGCGATGTTCTCCCCGAGGGTGAGCCGGCCGTTGAGCTTCACGCCCGGGAGGCTCTCGTACTCCGCGAACTGATCGGCGACGCAGCTCGCCCGCCGCTCGAACTCGCGGGAGACCTCGGGCGTCCACCAGTCGGCGAGGTTCCCCAGGGCGTCGTAGCGCCGCCCGCTGTCGTCGAAGCCGTGCGTGAGCTCGTGGCCGACCACCATCCCGAGGGCGCCGTAGTTCACCGGCTCCGGCGCCGCGCGGTTCCAGAACGGCGGCTTCATGATGCCCGCGGGGAACACGATCTCGTTCAGGGACCCCCTGTAGTAGGCGTTCACCGTGGGTGGCGTCATGCCCCACTCGGTGCGATCGAGCGGCTTGCCCACCTTCGTGAGCTGGCGGTTCACCTCGAAGCGGCCCGCCTCGAGCACGTTCCGGAAGAAGGAGGCCCGGTCCACCTTCATGGGCCCGTAGTCGCGCCAGCGGTCCGGATGTCCGACCTTGTTCGCCACCGCCGCGAGCTTCTCCTCGGCCTTGCGCCGCGTGGGCTCGTCCATCCACGGCAGCGCGGCCAGGTCCCGCCCCATGGCCTTCTCGATCT
>DATDDC010000405.1:0-13866 GCA_036523995.1 Anaeromyxobacter sp. | reverse complement strand
CCGTGCCGGCGGGCGGCCATTTCTTTCCGGGCCGCTCGGGTCAGTCGCGGTGCCTGCCGCGGCCGCGTCCCTCTTCCTTCCACTCCCGGCGCTCGGCCTTCTCGCGTTCCTTCCACTCCTTCCGCTCCGCCTTCGCGGCGCGCCGCTCGGCCTTGGCCTCCTCCTTGCGCCAGTGCTTGTAGTGGCCGGGAGGGATCCGCACGAGGCCGGGCGGCACGTAGCGGGGCTGGACCAGGACCCAGCCGCCGCGGTAGTCGCGCGTCCGGTACCAGATCCCCTCGCGGCGAGCCCAGTACCACCCGTCCACGAAGAAGACTTCCTCGGGGTAGTCCGGCACCACGCGGATGCCGGGGCTCACCACCACGAGCGGCGGCGGCGCGGCGAATCCGATGCGGATGTCGACCGCCGCCTGGCCGGCGGCGAGACCGGGGACCAGGAAAGCTCCAACCACCAGCGACCAGAGCACGTTTTTCATGGCGGGGAGGATGGCCCGGTCCCGGGTCCATGACAAGGGAACGGGGTACGGCGGGAGGCGCGGCATGTGGGGGCGAATGCCACCCGCGGGGAGCGCCGGCGCGCGCGCCGCGCCGGCCCGCGCCTACAGCCCGAGCTGCGCCGAGTAGAACTTGAGGAAGTCGTAGACGTCCGCGGCCTGCTCCTCGTTGATGCCGGAGTTCGGGCGCCGGATCATCCGCTTCAGGTAGCGCTTCCACTCCTCCGCCGTGAACCGCGAGTTGATGGGCCGGGCGAGCGGGTGGCACTTCGAGCACTTGGCGCTGAACATCACGTAGTTCTTCTTCTGCTTGTCCGGATAGCGGGACACGTCGATGGTCCCGGGCCCGTTGTCCCGCGCTGCGAATGCGGGATCGGGCGTGTACGCGGGCGGATCCGCGGCGGCGAGCAGCCCGGCGAGAGCGCTTGCGGCGAGGACGACGTTCGACATGAGACCCCTTGATCCGTCCCGGGCGGCGGCTCCCCGAGGAGGCCGCCGCGCCATCCTCCGATCAGGTACCAGACCCAAACGCGCTCGCCCATCCTGTGAGGCGGGGATAGGGAGGCTCGCCGCGGATGTAGGGCATTCACGGATATGTCGGTCCGTCCCGCAGCACGTGGGGATCGTGGCAGCCGGTGCACCGACTCGCCCAGGCCGTGAACCCCGGGTGCGCGTTCCGCATGCCCTCTCCCGACAGGTGATGACAGGCCGCGCAGAGCTTCGGCGGCTCCTCCACGAGGAGCGCGGGCGAGGCCGAGCGGTGAGGCCGGTGGCACTCGGCGCAGGCGGCCGCCTTCACGGGCGCGTGCAGCACCGCCCCGCTCCGCGCGATCCGCGACCGGAGCGCCGTGTGGCACGAGAGGCACAGGAGGGCGGGCTCCTGGCGCAGGTGTGCGCGCCGGCCGGAGCCGTGCGGATCGTGGCAGAAGAGGCATGCGTCCGCCGCGAAGGGCGCGTGGACCGAGCGGTCCGGGCCCGCGGCGGGCCGGACGCCGGCATGGCAGCGGAGGCACGCCCGCGCGGCCTGGGGAACGAGCGCGGCCTCCGCGGCGTGCACGGAATGGCACGCCAGGCATTCACCTCGGGCGAATGGCCCATGGCGCCTCTCGCGAGGCCGCTCGATCGAGCTCGCGTGGCAGGCGACGCAGCGCGGCCCGGGCGGGCCCGCGAGGAGGCTCGCGGTCTCGGAGGCATGAGGGAGGTGGCAGGCGGAGCAGTCCGCCCGCGCGTGGCCGCGAGCCGTTCCCTCCGCGGGCGCGTGGCAGCGGCCGCAGACGAGGCTGCCCTCCTTCACGAGGAGGCCGGCCCGCCCGCCGTGGGCGTCGTGGCAGGCGCTGCAGCGGCCCTCCCGCACCGGGGCGTGGACGCGCGCCGCCCGGCTCCACGCCACCGACTCCGCGTGGCACCGGGCGCACAGCGACGCCTCGCGCTCGCGCAGGAGCGAACGCTCCGCGGACGCGTGCGGAACGTGGCACGAGCTGCAGGCGCTCCGCGCGGGGAGGTGCACGTCGGTCGCCTCGAGCTTCTTCCGGACGCCGGGGTGGCAGCCGAGGCATACCTCCCGCTCCGGCGCGCGGAGCAGCGCCCCCTGGCGGCTCGCGTGCGGGTCGTGGCAGCGGGTGCATGGCCCGGCCTCGGTCGGCCGGTGGACGGCGCGCGCCGCCGGCACGATGCGGGGATCGTCATGGCATCCGAGGCAGAGCGCGGGGTCCTCCTGCCTCAGGGCGAACGCCCGGCCCGCGCCCGCCGGCACGTGGCAGAGTCCGCACTCGGCGGCGACCGCGTGGATCGCGTCCGGGAGCAGCTTGTCCCGGCCGCCGTGCGGGAGGTGGCACCGATCGCATCGCGCCGCGGCGACCGGGAGGCCGCCGTGCGCCGCCTCGAGGCGCTGAGCCCCGTGGCACTTCCCGCAGAGCGAGGAGCGCGGCGCGACGAGGAGCGCGGGCTCGTCGGAGGCATGCGGAGCGTGGCAGCCGGTGCAGGCGGCGCGGCCCGGGTGCGCGGCGGCCGGGCCGGGATGGCACCGCCGGCACAGCTCGGGCTCCGGGGCGGCGGGCGTGGTGGGCCCTCCCGACGGCCCGTGAGGCACGTGGCAGCTCTCACACGCGAGCTCCCGGAACGGCGCGTGGACGTCGCGCCTCGCCCGATCGGCGGCGATGCCGGATCGATGGCAGGCCGCGCACGCGCCGAGGTCCACCTCGGCCACCGGGCCCATCCCGCGGCAGGCGGCGAACGCGGCGACGGCGATGACCGCTCTTCTCAAGGACCCTCCGCTCGCCCGAGCGCGCCTCCGTATGCCACGGCGGCGGGCGAGAAAGCGAGGGCGCTGCTCGCGAAGGCCGCTCCGCGGGCGGGCCCCGAGAGGAGATGGCCCGGCTCCCCCGGGTGCCGTAAGCTCGCCCGCGAGGAGGTGCGCGATGGCGCAGGAAAGCGGCGGGGGGATCATGCCCCAGGGCGAGGGCCTGCGCCGGGCGCTCCGCTGGCTGGACGATCGCGTCCGCGACGACCCGCAGGCCGATCGCAGCAAGCTCGTGAGCGAGGCCTCGGTCCGCTTCGATCTGTCCCCGGTGGAGGAGGACTTCCTCCTCATGAACTGGGTCCGCCGCCCCTAGGGACCGCCGGTCATAATCGCCGCTCGAATGGCCACGACCGAGCCCATCCTCGAGACGCAGCTCGTCGCCTCGCCGCCGCACGAGGTCCAGCTCGGGTACCGCTTCACGGTGGGCGGCATCATCGGCAAGACGTTCACGGTGTGGTGGAAGCACGTGCTCGCCTTCACGGTGCTGTCGGCGGTGGTGTACTCGCCCATCACGGTGTCCTTCGGCCTCTTCTACGGCTCGCTGCTCTCGCCGCGGCCGCCCGCCCCGGACGAGATCGTGAAGTACGCGATCGGCTTCCTCGTGGTGATGGGCCTCACCATCCTCCTCGCCGTGATCCAGGCGGGCGCGGTGACGTACGGGACGGTGCGCCACCTGTCGGACGAGCGGCCGCGGCTCGGCGACATGCTCCGCGCCGGGTTCCGCCGGGGCCTGCCCGTGGTCGGCGTCGGCGTCGCGCTCTGGGTCGGGACGGTCGTCGGGCTCCTCGTGCTCGTGGTGCCCGGGGTGATGTTCATGGTGGCGAGCAGCGTGGCGATCCCCGCGGCCGTGGTGGAGAAGCCCGGCATCCTCGGCGCGTTCCGCCGCTCCTTCACGCTCACCCGGGGGCGGCGCTGGCCGCTCTTCGCGGCGTGGCTCGCCGTCGTCGTGATCGTCTGGGTGCTCGCGGCGGTGATCCAGGTGGGCGCGACGCTGCTCTCGGTGCTCCTGCCCCCGCAGGCCAGGGCGGTGGGCGCGATCATGGGGAGCCAGCTCGGGAACGTCTTCTTCTCCGCCCTCCCGCTCATCGGTATCGCCGTCGCGTATCACGAGCTCCGCGCGGAGAAGGAGGGCGTCGACACCGCCGCTCTCGCGAAGGTCTTCGAGTAGGTCTGGCAGTCGATCCCGGAGGTCCCGCATGCGTTTCGCATTCGCCCCGCTCCTCGCCGTCGCCCTCGCCCTCGCGCCGCCCGCCCGCTCCGCCGATCCCTGGGACGTCGCCAAGAAGGCCGCCGGAAAGGCGACCACGGGGAAGCTCGAGAAGGAGATCAACTCGCGCCTGCTCCAGGAGAGCCGGAAGAACCAGTGCAGCTTCAAGACCGACACGGCGGAGCTGGAGAAGGGCTGCGACCAGAAGGTCCGCCGCCTCGCCAGCGCCCTCGTGGACGCGAAGAAGCGCCTCAACGCCGCCGGGGTGAGCAACTTCCAGTTCGTCGTCTCGGGCCACACCGACACCACCGGGAACGCCGCCCACAACAAGGAGCTCTCGGCCCGACGCGCGTCGGTGATCGAGAAGGAGCTCGTGGGGAAGGGCATCCCGCAGGCGGACATCCGCGCCGAGGGAATGGGCTCGGAGCGGCCGCTCGTGAAGCCCGACAACACGCCCGCGAAGCGCGCGAAGAACCGGCGCTACGAGATCCAGGTGAAGCTCTAGGCGGACCCTCCGCCTCGCCTCGCGCGGCCGCGGCGGCCGTCGCGATCCTTCCTCGGCAGGGCCGCGGCGGGCTCCCGCCCGCCTCGCCGCTCGCACCTCGTTCCCGGATCGGGCCACTTGATCCAGGTCATCGCCGCCACGCCCCGACGAGGCGACCCGCGGACGCCGGCCGCGGGGCGCCCGCCGCCCGGATCCGGCCCTGAAAACCGCACGCTGAGGCGACAAGCCGCGGCCGTCGCCGCCGGCCCACCCTCGGGTGAGCCGGCGAGAGAAGGCGTGGTGCACCCGGGGCTTGGGGCGCGGGCGTGCTGGCCGGAGGTCCAGGCATCAGACCAGTTGATGCGCGTCAGTGCAGGCGCTTCCGGTGGGCGCGTACCGTGCGTTTCACGACGCGGGGAGCGGGCGTTCCGGATCGAGCGGTCTCCAACTGGCCGTGAAGCACGCGCGGTGAAGGGCGGACGGTGCGGTGAACGACGCCACCCAGGCCGGCGAGACGACCCTCCGCGTGGCGGAGGCTTTCGTCGACGACGTCGGCCGCGGCTGGGCGCGCGTCGATCCCGAGGACCTCCTGCTCCTCGGCGCCGCCCCCGGCGACGTGCTCCTCCTCTCCGGCGGGCGCATGACCGTGGCGCGGGCCGTCCAGGCGCCGGCGAGCCACTGCCGGCAGAAGCTCATCCTCGTCGACGGGTCCACCCGCGGAAACGCCCAGGTCGGCGTGGACGACCAGGTCCGCGTGAGGCGGGTTCCCTTCAAGGCGGCCGAATCGCTCCTCCTGTCTCCGGTGGAGGCGGGGCTTCCCCTTCCGGCGCCGGCCGAGATCCCGGCCCTGCGCCAGCTCCTCTCCGGCCGGCCCTTCATGCTCGGCGACCGGCTGCAGGTGTCGGGCTTCGGCGCGCGCCCGCGCTCGTTCACGGTCGAGGGCGCCACGCCGCGCGGAGCCCTCATCGTCTCGAGCGACACCGAGATCGCCTTCGCCGCGACGGAGGGCGCCGCCTGCGAGGCGGCCCGCGTGTCCTACGAGGACATCGGAGGCCTCGACAGGGAGGTGGCCCTCGTCCGCGAGATGGTCGAGCTGCCCCTGCGCTTCCCCGAGCTGTTCGGCGCGCTCGGGATCGATCCGCCCCGCGGCGTGCTCCTCGTCGGTCCCCCCGGCACGGGCAAGACCCTCATCGCGCGGGCCGCCTCGAACGAGGTGAGGGCGCACTTCATCCACGTGAACGGGCCGGAGATCATCCACAAGTACTACGGGGAGAGCGAGGCCCGGCTGCGCGCGGTCTTCGAGGAGGCGCGCCAGAACGCCCCCAGCATCATCTTCCTGGACGAGATCGACGCGCTCGCCCCGAAGCGCGCCCAGGTCGTGGGCGACCTCGAGAAGCGGGTGGTGGCCCAGCTCCTCGCGCTCATGGATGGGCTCGTCGAGCGGGGCCAGGTCGTGGTCATGGGGGCCACCAACCTGCCCGAGATCCTCGATCACGCCCTGCGGCGGCCGGGGCGCTTCGATCGGGAGATCGCCATCGGCGTCCCCGACCGCGCCGGTCGGCGGCAGATCCTGCGCATTCACTCGAGGCGAATGCCGCTCGCCCCGTCCGTGGACCTCGACCGGCTCGCCGACATCGCGCACGGCTACGTCGGCGCCGACCTCGCCGCCCTCTGCAAGGAGGCGGGGATGGTGGCGCTGCGGCGCCTCCTCCCCGAGGTGCGCTTCGAGGTGGACCAGGAGCCGCGGCTCGACGGCGCCCGGATCGAGGTCACGCACGAGGACTTCCTCCAGGCGTTCAAGGCCGTGGAGCCGACCGCCACGCGCGAGTTCCTCGTGGAGCGGCCGAGCCTCACGCTCCGCGACGTCGGCGGCCTCGCGGAGGCGAAGCGGATCCTCCGCTCCATCGTGGAGCTGGCGCGCGGCGGCGGCGCCCTCCTCCCGCGCGCCCGCCTCGATCCTCCGAAGGGCATCCTCCTCACCGGCCCGTCCGGAACGGGGAAGTCGCTCCTGGCGCGCGCGCTGGCCGGCGATCTCGGCCTCTCCCTCATCGGCGTCGACCTCACCACGCTCCTGTCGAAATGGGTGGGCGAGTCGGAGAAGGGGCTCCACGAGGTGTTCAAGCGGGCGAAGCAGGCCGCGCCCTGCATCCTCTTCTTCGACGACGTCGAGGCGATCGCCCCGGCCCGCTCCGCGCAGGAGGGGGGCGCGCTCGGAGCGCGTCTCGTGGCGCAGCTCTTCCGCGAGCTCGATCGCCTGCACGGCTCGCTGGGCGTGCTCGTCCTCGGCGCCACGAACCGCATGGACCTCCTCGAGCCGGCGCTCCTCAGGCCGGGGCGCTTCGACTACGTCCTCGAGCTGCGCATGCCGGGCTCGCGGGAGCGGCGCGAGATCCTGGCGCTCCACACCGAGGGCCTTCCCCTCGCGGACGACGTCGACCTCGACGACGTCGCCGCGCGCACCGAGGGATTCACCGGCGCGGACCTCGAGCTCGTGTGCAAGAGGGCCGCCATCCTGGCGCTGGAGGCCGGCGGCGAGGCGCCCTCCGGCGCGTGGATCACCGGCGCACGCCTCCAGGAGGCGCTCGCGCAGATGCGGGGGTCCGTCGCCTCGATCGCGGATCGCTTCCCGGGCCCGGCGGGGCGGAGATCGGTCGTGTAGCGGAGCCGGGCTCTTGCCGCGGCTCGAAAGGAGAACAGCGTGGCCTACGTTCACGAAATCACGGTCTGGACCCGCGGCGTGGTGAAGGACAAGGAGGGCCGCGACGTCGCCAACGGGATCGCGGCGGCGGCGGACCGGGAAGGCAAGTTCACGCAGGCGTTCGACAACTACGTGGACCTGCCGGACCGGGTCAACGTGCCCGTGCGCAAGTACGCGCGCATCAGCGACGTCGAGATCGAGATGCGCTACGAGTACGAGAACGAGAAGCCCGAGGTCGTCGTCCTGGTGGACGCGACCCTGGTGAAGGGCATGAACGTCCTCCGCGGCCTGCGCAAGGACGGAGTGCTCGTCGTCAACACCGACCGTTCGCCCGACGAGATCCTCGAGTTCGTGCCGGACCCGGGCGCGCTCAAGGCCGTCGCCTGCGTGGACGCGAAGAAGATCTGCGGAACGTCCACCGTGGACTTCTCCGGCAGCGAGGGGGGCGTCGACGCGGTGGGGCTCGGCGCCGGCCTCGCGGCGCCCATCCTGGGCGCCTTCGCCAAGGCCACCGGCCTCGTGAAGCTCGAGAGCCTGGCGGAGGTGGTCCGGAACAAGGAGGCGCTGCTCCAGGGGCACCGGAGCGCCGTCGTCAAGGCCCTGCGCTAACCGTCCATTTCACGATTCGAGAAGGAGGTCGCCGCGATGTTCGATATCCCGAAGGACCGCGCAGTCCCGTTCGGCTGCGTCACCCCGGCTCCGGACACGGAGCAGCCGATGATGATCACCGGGAACTGGCGCGAGTACCGGCCGGTCATCGACCAGGAGAAGTGCAACCTGTGCATGAACTGCGTCGCGTTCTGCCCGGACGCCTGCTGGCAGCTCGACGGCGCCGAGGAAGAGGTGGTCTGGAACGCCAAGTACTGCAAGGGCTGCCTGGTCTGCGTGAACGAGTGCTCCACCGAGGCGCTCTCGAAGGCCTACGAGCTCGACTTCCCCGACGGCGTGGTCCGCCTCGAGAAGCCCTTCTAGGAGGACGGCAATGGCAAAGGAACTGACGCTGAGCGGCTGCGCCGCGGCGGCCCAGGCCATCAAGATGGCAAAGGTCGACGTCATCTGCTCGTATCCGATCCGCCCCTACACCGCCGTGATGATGGAGCTCGCCAAGATGGTGAACGACGGCGAGCTCGACGCCGAGTTCGTCCACGGCGAGGGCGAGCACGCCCAGCTCGCGGTGGTGTACGGCGCCTCGGCGGCGGGCGCCCGCGTCTTCACCGGCAGCGCCGGCGTGGGCGTGACCTACGCCTTCGAGAACTACTCGCCCATCTCCGGCGGGCGGCTGCCGGTGCAGATGATGATCGCCGACCGCGCCCTCGACCCCCCCGGCGACTTCGGCTCCGAGCACACCGACGCCATGTCGGCGCGCGACCAGGGCTGGATCATGGGCTGGGCCGAGACGCCGCAGGAGGCGTTCGACAACCACCTCATCAACTACCGCGTCGGCGAAGACCGGCGGGTGATGCTCCCGCAGTTCGTGTGCCAGGACGGCTACTTCGTCTCGCACATCGCGGCCAAGGTGAAGCTCCCGGACCAGGCGCAGGTGGACGAGTTCCTGCCCGAGTACGACCCGGGCGATCACGTCCTCGATCCCAAGAAGCCCTGCTCGCACGGCCCGCAGATCCGGCCCGACCAGGGCGCCATCATGGACCTGCAGCGCGGCGAGGCGTTCCTGGCGCTGCCGCCGGTCATCGAGGAGGTCATCGACGACTACAACCGCATCATGGGCCGCAGCTACTCCCCGTGGGTCGAGGAGTTCATGGCGGACGACGCCGAGATCGGCTTCTTCCTCATGGGCGCGCACACGGCGACGGCGCGGCACGCGGTGCGGCACCTGCGCGACCAGGGCGTGAAGGCCGGCCTCGTGAAGCTGCGCTTCGTCCGGCCCTGGCCCTCGCAGCAGGTGGCGGAGGCGCTCTCGAAGTTCAAGGCGGTCGGCGTCATCGAGACGAGCACGTCCTACGGCGGCTCGATGCGCGGCGGCAACCTCCTCGCCGAGGTCCGGGCGTCGCTCTACGACCTGCCCAGGCGGCCGCTCACCACGTCGTTCATGGCCGGGCTCGGCGGCGACGTCATCCCGCTGCAGGAGTTCTACTGGATGGCCCAGAAGCTCGCCGACGCGGTGAAGGCGGGCAAGGTCGAGAAGCCCGTCTACTGGGCGGGGCTCGAGCACTAGCGGTCTTTCCCACCTCGTCGCGAACGGGAAAAGGAGCGAGCACATGACGATCCCCGTCAAGACGCAGAACCTTCCGCCGATCAAGAAGCTCAGGAACATCCCCAGGGACGAGATGTACGTGCCCGGCCACCGCACGTGCGCGGGGTGCGGCCCGGCCCTGCAGTACCGGCTCGTGGCCAAGGCCGCCGGCCCGAACACGATCCTGCTCGGACCCACCGGCTGCATGTACGTGGCGAACGCGAGCTACCTCTGCACGCCGTATCACGTTCCGTGGATCCACACCCAGATCACGAACGGCGGAGCGGTCGCCTCGGGCATCGAGGCGGCCTACCAGGCGCGCATCCGCAAGGGCAAGTGGCAGGGCGAGCTGCCGAACGTCATCGTGATGGCGGGCGACGGCGGGGCCTCGGACATCGGCCTGCAGGCCATGTCGGCCCTCATGTACCGCGGCCACGACGTCCTGTTCGTCTGCTACGACAACGAGTCGTACGCGAACACCGGCATCCAGACGTCCCCCACGACGCCGTACGGCAGCAACACCACCTTCACGCCGCCGGGCAAGGCCGTGCCGGAGGGCAAGAAGCTCTTCCCCAAGGACGTGCCGCAGCTCGTCATCGGCGGGCACCCGGCCGTGAAGTACGTGGCCACCGCCTCGGTCGCCTACCCGCTCGACCTCATGAACAAGGTACGCAAGGCGCTCAACTTCAAGGGGCCGACGTTCCTCCACATCCACGCGCCGTGCCCGAAGGGCTGGAAGTTCGACGAGTCGAAGACCGTCGAGATGGCGCGGCTCGCCATCGAGACCGGCATGTGGTCGGTCTACGAATGGGAGAACGGCGTGTACAAGTACCAGTACAAGCCGAAGGCGTACAAGCCCGTCCGCGAGTACGTGAGAACGCAGCGGCGCTTCGCGCACCTCACGGAAGAGCACATCGCGAAGATGCAGGCCTTCGTGGACGCCCGCGTCAAGGCCCCCGGCGTTCCGGTGAATGTGCCCCTGCCGGGCCCACGCGAAGCGTGAGGGGGCGGCTTACATGGTCGATAGGCAGTGTCGGGATCGACGATTCGGAGGGGAGATGGACGGATGAACTGAAACGGGAGGTCACACACATGGCTTCGCACAGGAGAGGAAAGCCCTTCGTGGCACGCTCGAGGCGGCGGGTCGCAGCCGCGATCGCCGCCGTCACCTGGCTCCTGCTCGGCGCCCTGCCCTTCCGGGCAGGCGCCTGGGAACCAACCAAGCCGATCGAGTTCGTCGTGCCGGCGGGGAGCGGCGGCGGCGCCGACGTCATGGCGCGCTTCATCTCCCCCATCATCGAGAAGTACAAGCTCTCCCCCAAGCCGTTCATCGTGGTGAACAAGTCGGGCGGCGCCGGAGCCGAGGGCTTCCTGTACGTGAAAGGCAAGGCGAAGGACCCGCACGTCGTCATCATCACGCTCGACAACCTCTTCACGACCCCCATCGCCACGGGCGTCCCCTTCAACTGGAAGGACCTGACGCCGGTGGCGCGGATGGCCCTCGACTACTTCGTCCTGTGGGTGAACGCGGAGTCGCCGTATCAGGACGCCAACCAGTACCTGGAGGCGGTGAAGAAGGATCCCGGCAAGTTCCTCATGGGCGGCACCGGCACGAACCAGGAGGACCAGATCATCACCGTGATGATGGAGCAGCAGTACGGCGTGAAGTTCTCCTACGTGCCGTTCAAGGGCGGCGGGGACGTCGCCGTCGAGCTCGTCGGCAAGCACATCAACTCCACCGTGAACAATCCGGCGGAGGCCGTGAGCCACTGGAAGGCGGGGCGGCTGCGGCCCCTCGCCACCATCGACAGCGCCCGCATCGACCTGCCCGACTGGAAGGGCATCCCCACCATGAAGGAAGCGACCGGGAAGGACGTGAGCTACCTCATGCTCCGCGGCATCTTCTCGGCCCCCGGGATCACGAACGAGCAGCAGGCCTTCTTCGTCGACGTGCTCAAGAAGGTGTCCGAGACCCCGGAGTGGAAGAAGTACGTGAGCGACAACGGCCTCAAGCCCGCCTTCCTCACCGGTCCCGAGTACGTGAAGTGGCTCCAGGAGAAGGAGACCACCACCCGGGACCTCATGAAGGCGGGGAAGCTCGTCAAGCAGGGCTGAGCACCAACGGCGCACGCACGGGCACGGAGTGACGCGGGCGGTCCGCGCGCTCCGTGCGCCGTGTCGGAGGACCCATGAAGAAGGCGAACCTGGCGATCGCCCTGCTCCTCATGACGATCGCGATCGTGGTGGTGGTCGACGCGGTGCGGCTCGGGTTCCGCTGGGGCTACAACGGTCCCGAGTCGGGCTTCTTCCCGTTCTGGCTCGGGGTGATCCTGGCGGTCTGCGCGCTCATCGAGCTGCGTCGCGTCTACGTCGAGCACCGCAAGCGCGTGCCGGCGAAGCCGCTCATGGCCGAGGGCGCCTGGAAGCCCATCGCCTGGGTGCTCGTCCCGGCCCTCGCCATGATCCTCGCCACCGAGCTCATCGGCCTGCACCTCGCGGCCGCGCTCTACCTCGGGTTCTACATGCGCGCGGTGGGAAAGATCCGGTGGTCCACCACAGTGGCGGTGTCGATCCTGGTGCCCGCCGCCCTCTACGTGGCGTTCGACAGGTTCTTCCTCGTGCCGATGCCCCAGGGGATCTGGGGCGCGAAGCTGCTCCCCTTCTAGCCGAGACCACCTGGAGGATCGCCCATGTCGGACATCCACAACTTGCTCATGGGGCTCGGCGTCGCGCTGCAGACGTACAACCTGCTCATCGCGGTGATCGGGCTCGTCATCGGCATCATCGTGGGCGTCCTGCCGGGGCTGGGCGGCGCCAACGGCGTCGCCATCCTCATCCCCGTCGTCGTCTCGATGCCGCCCACCACCGGCATCATCCTGCTCTCGAGCGTCTACTGGGGCGCGCTCTACGGCGGCAGCATCACCTCGATCCTCTTCAACATCCCCGGGGAGCCCTGGTCGGTGGCCACGACCTTCGACGGCTACCCCATGGCCAAGGCCGGGAAGCCGGGCGAGGCGCTCGAGCTCGCCTTCCTCGCCCACGCGGCCGGCGGGCTGCTCGGCGTCATCATGCTGACGTTCTTCGCGCCGGCCATCGCCGAGTTCGCGCTCCGCTTCGGACCGGCCGAGGTCTTCGCCGTCATGGCGCTCACCTTCAGCGCGTTCGTGGGGCTGGGCGGCAAGTCGCCCGTGAAGACCATCGCCTCCATCATGCTCGGCTTCATCCTGGCGGCGGTCGGGCTCGACATCGTCAGCGGACAGCTCCGCATGACGTACGGGTCGGTCCCGCTCATGGGCGGGTTCAGCTTCATCGTCGCCGTCATCGGGCTCTTCGGCCTCGGGGAGCTCTTCCTCACCGTCGAGGAGGGCCTGAAGATGGACGGCATCCAGGTCCACCTCCGGCTCCGCGACCTCCGGGACGGGCTGAAGGACATCCTGCATCTCAAGAAGGCCCTGCTCATGGGCTGCGTCATCGGCTGCTGGATGGGCCTCAAGCCGGGCGGGGCGACGCCCGCCTCGTTCATGGCCTACGGCTTCTGCAGGCAGTCCGCCCCGAACAAGGACCAGTTCGGCAAGGGCGCGCCCGCCGGCATCGTCGCGCCGGAGGCGGCGGCGCACGCGGCCGGCACGTCCGCCACGCTCCCCATGATCACGCTCGGCATCCCCGGATCCCCCACCATGGCGGTCATCATGGGCGGCCTCATGATCTTCGGGCTCCAGCCCGGGCCCATGCTCTTCAGGGAGCACGCCGACTTCGTGTGGGGACTCATCGCGAGCTGCTGGGTCGGCAACATCGTGGGGTTCTTCATCGTGCTCGCGGCGGCCCCCTTCTTCGCGTCGATCCTGAAGATCCGCTTCGCCATCTTCATGCCGGTCATCATCTACGTCTGCGCCATCGGCGCGTACGCGGTGAACAACCGGATGATCGACGTCTATTACATGCTGGGCTTCGGCGTCCTCGGGTACCTCTTCAAGAAGCTCGACTACCCCATCGCGCCCATGGTCCTGGCGCTCGTCCTCGGAGACATGGCCGAGCAGGCCATGCGCCAGGCCCTCATCATGGGCCAGGGGAGCGTGACCGTGTTCTTCCGGCCTCCCATCGCGCTGCCCATCATGATCCTCGCCCTGACCATCTTCTTCTGGCCGCTCATCTCGGCCGTGCGGCAGCGCTTCCACCATCACCCGACCGCACCGCCCCAGCCGAAGGTCGTGTGATGACGCTCGACCTCCCCTTCCTCGCCAGCGTGGCGGGCGACATGATCATGACCGATCCCACCGTGGTCGAGCGGCTCCACCCCGGCGCCGTCGTCACGTACTCCGTCGAGGCCACCCTCGCCGTGGCGGTGGTGGCGGCGGGCTGGACGCTGCAGCGGCGCGCGGCGCGGAGGGCGGCCGTGGTGCAGGAGGAGCAGGACCGCGCGGCCTGAGGATCGATCCGGGAGGGGAGGGCGCTGGGATGGGAGCCCCGCCGCGGGGCGGAGCAGGTCCGCGATCT
>DATDDC010000404.1:0-10483 GCA_036523995.1 Anaeromyxobacter sp. | reverse complement strand
CTCACCTGGTAGCGCACCGACTCGGTCCCCAGGTTGTGGAGCGTCACGAGGCCGCTCGGGTCGGCGCTCGTGAGCTCCACCTGGATGGGCGTCACCTCCAGCGTCTGCCCCAAGGCGCGGCCGGGCCCCTCGAGGAGAGCGAGCCCGGCCACGACGAAGAGGAGGTTCCGCGCGAGCAAGGCGCTAGAAGTTGACCGTCATCACCACCGAGTCCGCGTACGCGCCGATGGGCAGGATCTGGCCCGCCGGGATGCGCCCGTAGACCGGCGTCGTGTACGCCGTGAAGCCGGGGGTGCCCGCGGTCGAGTGCGGCGGCGTCGGGGCGGGATCGGCGTTGTCCCAGATCTGCGTGTGGCCGCTGTCGCGGTAGAGCTCGTAGTCGAGGAAGTTCGTGCCGCCGTTCACCATGCGACGCGTCGTCCCCGAGGCGTTGTTGCCGAGGCCGAGGCCGATCCAGTAGCTCGCCCCGAGGGTGCAGTGGACGGTGATGTCCGTCGAGACGTCCACGTTGCCCGTCGAGTCGTAGCTTCCGAAGGCGAGCGCGGCCGGGTCGATGGTGCAGATGCCGAGGACGTTGGCGCTCACGCTCAGGGTGTTCGTGTTGGTGCCCGCGCGGGCGGGCTGCGCCAGGAGCATCAGGGCGGCGATTGCGAGGGCGGCGGAGGCGGCGGCGAGGAGTCGTTTCATGGGATATCCCGGGGGGCAGGTTGTGCACTACGCTTACGTGAACGATTGGACGCTAGCAAGAAAGCGGCAGGTTTGATGAGACCCGTGAGCTGGTTGCACAGGGTCATGGTACCGGAGCGATGACAATGATCCGTCAATGCACCGGCGGCAGGTCGTACCCCGGGTCCGATGTCGGGCGCGCGCCGACTCCGCGGATCGACGCGCTGCGCATGCTTCTCGCGATCGTCCTGCTCTCGTGGGCGCCCGTCGCAGCCGCGCAGAAATGCTCCGGCCTCACCGCCACGAATCTCGTCTTCACCAATTACGCGCCCTTCGGCCCGGGTGTGTCCGCCACCTCCACGATCACCTACACCTGCGATCCTGGTGTCACTCAGGCATGGATAGGCATCGCCGACATTCGTGCGCTCTCGTCCGCCGGCAATCGGTTGCAATACGAGATCTACACGAGCGCGGATCGCTCCGCCGTCTGGCCGGACGCTCCGCCGATCGCGGTGCCGGCCGGGCCCACGAACACGGTGACGGCCTACGGCTTCCTTCCGCCGCAGGACGCGGCGGCGGGGAGCTACAGCGGAACGCAGCGCGTCGTGCTCTACAGCGGAAGCAACCAGGTCAGGAGCGACCAGATCGTCATGCAGGTGTCGGCGATCATCGCGCCCGCCTGCACCATCGGCGCGGGGACGCTCGCCTTCGGCGGCTACGATCCCATCGGCGCGAACGCCACCACGCCGCTCGATGCCCAGGGTACGTTCCAGGTCGCCTGCACCCGCAACACCGTCTATGCGGTCGGGCTCGGGCCGGGGAGCTTCGCGGCCGGCGCGACGCGCCGGATGGCGAACGGCACGCAGCGCCTCGGCTACGAGCTCTACAGCGATCCCGGGCGCACCGCGGTGTGGAGCGCGGCGAGCACGGTGGCGGGCACGGCCCCCAGCATCTCCCCCGTGACGCTCACCGTCTACGGACGCATCCCGGCCGGCCAGTCCGTGACCGCCGGCGCGTACGCGGACACCGTCCAGTCCACCATCAACTTCTAGCCGACCCCTACCGCTCCGGCAGGAGCGGGCCGTCCGCGAGGACGGTCACGACCACGTAGGTCGGGTCGATCGCCGAGGGCGCGACGCCGACGCCCGGCGCGCCCGCCGCCGCGTCGACGCTCGCCGAGAAGGCGGCGCCGCTGGAGGTGCTCACGCCCAGGGCGGCGGACCCGGCCGCGCCGGCGCTCACCGACACGTGCACCGACCGTACGACCGTGGCGGAGACGAGAAGCCTCGCCGTGCCGCTCCCGCCCATGGCGGCGGGCGGGAGGGCGAGGGCGAGGGCGGCGAGGAGGGCGAGGCGAGTCGGCATCCACGAGGCTCCCGTCGCATCGGGCATGCCGCGCGCGGAGCCGGGCCACCGCCCCCGCACCGCCGCAAGCCACGGTGCCGACACGCGAATTCCCTCCCGCGCCGGAGTCGGGCCCCGGAGAGCCGCAGGTCGATCCCGACCCGCGATGCTCGGCCGGGACCCGCGCCCGATGGCGCGCGGTCGGCGGCGACGGGAAGTCGACGCCTCACCGTCAGCGCAGGAGGCGCCTCACCGCGTCGGCGATGTGCGGGGCGCCGATGCCCGCGACCTCGAGGAGCTGGGCGGGCGTCCCCGACCCCGGCATTCCCTTCACGGCGAGCCGGGCGAGGGTCGGCGGCGAACGGCGCCCCTGGAACACCTCGGAGACGGCGTCGCCGAGGCCGCCCTGCGGCCAGTGGTCCTCCACGACGACGAGGCGGCCGCCGCACTCCCGCGCGCACGCCTCGACCGTCGCCGCGTCGATGGGCTTCACGGAGTAGAGGTCGACGACGCGCACGGCGATGCCCTCGCGCAGGAGCGCCTCGTGGGCGGCCAGCGCCTCGTGCAGGGTGATCCCCGCGGCGAGGACCGCCGCGACGTCCCCCTGCGACCGGCGCAGGACCTTGCTCCCGCCGATGTCGAAGGTCTCGTCCGCGCCGTAGAGCACCGGCGTCTTGCCGCGCGTGGTGCGCAGGTACGTGATGCCCTCGCGGCTCGCCATCCGGCGCGTGAGCTCCACCGCCGCCGTGGCGCACGAAGGGTAGAGGACCGTGCTGCCGTTCACGGCGCGCATCATGGCGATGTCCTCGAGGCCCATCTGCGAGGGGCCGTCCTCGCCGATGGAGACGCCCGCGTGCGAGCCCACCAGGCGCAGGTTCGCCCGAGAGACGGCGGCCATGCGGATCTGGTCGAACGCCCGCGTGAAGAACGCCGCGAAGGTGGCCGCGAAGGGCCGGAGCCCGAGGACCTGCATCCCCACCGCGGCCCCGACGAGCTGCTGCTCGGCGATGTAGAGCTCGATGAAGCGATCCGGCGCCACGTCCTGCAGCTTCTCGGCGTAGGTGGAGTTCCCCACCTCGCCGTCGAGGGCCACCACGTCGTCCCGGGCGGCGCCGAGCGCCCGCAGCGCGTCGCCGAAGGCCTCGCGCGTCGACACCTTCGCGCCGACCTTGTACCGGGGCGGCGAGAACGGACCGGCCCGGGCGGGGGGACGAGGCGACGTCCGCCGAGGCCCGAGGCTCTCGACCACGACGTCCCCCGGGGGATCGCCGAGCTCCGCCAGGGCCCGCTTCGCCTCCTCCTCGGAGAGCGCCTTCCCGTGCCAGCCCTCCTGGTCCGCGAGGAACGAGACGCCCGCGCCCTTCTTCGTGCGCGCCACGATGCAGGTGGGCCGCTCCGAGCGCTCCGCCTCGGTGTAGGCGCGGTGGATCGCGTCGAGGTCGTGGCCGTCGATCAGCACGGCCTGCCATCCGAAGGCCCGCGCCCGCGCGGCGTACTGCTCGCCGTCCCACTGCACCATGGTGGGGCCGCGCTGCCCGAGCCGGTTCATGTCGACGATGGCGACCACCTGGCCGAGCCGGTAGAAGCCGGCGACCTCGAACGCCTCGTACACGCTCCCCTCGGCCATCTCGCTGTCGCCGAGGAGCACCCAGCAGCGGATGTCCACCCCCAGCTGGCGCGCGGCGAGGGCCATCCCCACGGCGGCGGCGAGGCCCTGGCCGAGGGAGCCGGTCGCCACGTCGACCCAGGGAAGGAGCGGCGTGGGATGTCCCTCGAGCCGGCTGTCGAGCTTCCGCAGCGAGAGCAGCTCCGCGTCCGTGATGGCGCCGGCGGCCTTGAACATCGAGTAGAGGAGCGGAGACGCGTGGCCCTTGGAGAGGATGAGCCGATCGTTGTCGGGGCTGCGCGGGTTCTTCCAGTCGTACCGGAGGTGATCCGCGAGCAGCACGGCCATGAGATCGGCGGCCGAGAGGCTCGAGGTCGGGTGGCCCGAGCCCGCCGCCGTCGTCGAGCGGATGCTGTCTGCCCGGAGCTGCGCCGCGATGCGTCCCCATTCCCGCGAAGTGCCCGCCATGCCGTCCTCCTCGCCGCCCCGCTCGCGCCTCCGGCGGAGCCGCACCGCCTGACGTAGTGCTCGCGCGCGGAAGGCGCATCGTCCCCCGGGGCGCCATCACCCGCCCGAGCCCTCGCACGGCGGGGCGAGGGGCGGCACCTCCCCGCGCCCCCGCCATGGGGCGGAGATGCGCCCGGCGCCGGGTTATGGTGCGTCGGCAAGGAAGGAGCGAGCCATGGCGAACCCGCTGCGCGAGCTGGGACGGTACGGGCAGAGCGTCTGGTACGACAGCCTCCGGCGCGCCATCCTCGTCTCGGGCGAGCTGAAGCGCTACGTCGAGGACGACGGGCTCACCGGCCTCACCACGAACCCGGCCATCTACGAGAAGGCCATCGGGGGCAGCCGCGACTACGACGCGGAGCTGGCGGGCCTCCTGCCGCGCCGCGACCTCGACGCCAAGGCCATCTACGAGGAGCTCGCCATCCACGACATCCAGGCGGCCGCGGACCTCCTCCGGCCGGTGTACGAGCGGACCGGCCGGAAGGACGGCTACGTGAGCCTCGAGGTGTCGCCGGTGGTGGCGCACGACGCCGAGGCGACCATCGCCGAGGCGCGGCGCCTGTGGCGCACGCTGCGCCGCGAGAACGTGATGATCAAGGTCCCCGGCACGGAGGAGGCGCTGCCCGCCATCCGCGCCCTCCTGGCGGAGGGCGTGAACGTCAACGTGACGCTCCTCTTCTCCCGCGCCGCCTGGGCCCGCGTCGCCGGGGCGCACCTGGCGGGGCTCGAGGAGCGGGCCGCGCGAGGGGACGACGTCTCCAGGCTGGGGAGCGTGGCGAGCTTCTTCGTCTCCCGCATCGACTCGCTCGTGGACAAGCGGCTCGACGAGCTGGGCGCCGCGGCGAAGGATCCGGCGCTCCGGAAGAGGGCCGAGGCGCTGCGGGGGCGGACGGCCATCGCGAACGCCAAGCTCGCCTACCAGGAGTGGCAGGCGCTCGTCTCGTCCCCGCGCTGGCTGAAGCTCGAGAAGCTCGGCGCGCGGACGCAGCGGCTCCTCTGGGCGAGCACGAGCACGAAGGATCCCCGCTACCGCGACGTGATGTACGTCGAGGCGCTCGTGGGCCCGGACACCGTGGACACGATGCCGCCGGCGACGTTCGAGGCCTTCCGCGATCACGGCCGGGTCCGGCCCACGCTCGAGGAGGGCGTGGAGGGGGCGCGGCAGGCCCTCTCGGACCTGGAGGAGCTGGGCATCTCGCTCGACGAGGCCACGGACCGGCTCCTCGTGGAGGGGGTGCGGCTCTTCTCGGAGCCGTTCGCGAAGCTCCTCGCCGTCATCGAGGGCCGGCGGGCGCAGGCGCCGGGCGCCGGCGCCGGGGCGCCCCCCGGCTCGTGACCCGGGGCGCCGGTCGGATCCGGAACGCCGTGCCCGCCGCCGCGGGCGAGGAGGAAATGCCGTGCAGCTCGGGATGATCGGCCTCGGTCGGATGGGCGGCAACATGGTCCGGCGGCTCGTCCGCGCCGGCCACGACTGCGTCGTCTTCGACGCCTCGCGCGAGGCCGTGGTGGCCCTCGCGAAGGAGGGCGCGGCGGGCGCCGCCTCGCTCGACGACTTCGCCGCGAAGCTCGCGAGGCCGCGCGCCGTCTGGATCATGGTGCCGGCGGCGGTGGTGGATCGCACCCTCGCGGATCTGGCGCCGCGGCTCTCGGAGGGGGACGCGGTGGTGGACGGCGGGAACTCGTACTACGTCGACGACATCCGGCGCGCCCGGGAGCTCGCCGCGCGGGGCATCCGCTACCTCGACGTCGGGACGAGCGGCGGCGTGTTCGGCCTCGAGCGCGGGTACTGCCAGATGATCGGGGGCGAGGCCGAGGCGGTGAAGCGGCTCGAGCCCATCTTCGCGGCGCTGGCGCCGCCCGTCGAGTCGGCGCCGCGCACCCCGGGCCGCACGCGCAAGGGCGGCACCGCGGAGCACGGGTACTTGCACTGCGGCCCGAGCGGCGCCGGGCACTTCGTGAAGATGGTCCACAACGGGATCGAGTACGGACTCATGGCCGCGTACGCGGAGGGCCTCGCCATCCTCGAGGCCGCCAACGTGGGGAAGGGCACGCACGCCCACGACGCCGAGACCACGCCGCTGCGCGACCCGGAGCACTACCAGTACGACCTCGACGTCGGCGAGATCGCCGAGCTGTGGCGGCGCGGGAGCGTCGTGGCCTCCTGGCTCCTCGACCTCACCGCCGGAGCCCTGGCGGACGACCCGGGCCTGTCCGCCTTCGCCGGCCGCGTCTCCGACTCCGGCGAGGGCCGCTGGACCGTGAAGGCGGCCGTGGACGAGGCCGTGCCGGCGCCGGTGCTCTCGGCCGCCCTCTACCAGCGCTTCGCCTCCCGCGGCGAGGGCGACTTCGCGAACCGCGTGCTCTCGGCCATGCGCGCCGCCTTCGGCGGGCATCGGGAGAAGCGGTGAGCTCGCCCGTCTCGGACGCGCTGGTCTTCTACGGGGCCACCGGCGATCTCGCCCGGAAGAAGATCTTCCCGGCGCTGCAACGGATGGTGAAGGCCGGCGTGCTCGACGCGCCGGTGATCGGCGTGGCGCGGCAGGGCTGGAGCCTCGAGCGGCTCCAGGCGCGGGCGCGCGAGAGCGTCGAGGAGCACGGCGGCGGCGTGGACCCCGTGGCCTTCCCCAAGCTCATGCGGATGCTTCGCTACGTCGAGGGCGAGTACCAGCAGGCCTCGACGTTCGACGCCCTGCGGAAGGAGCTGGGGGACGCGAAGCGGCCGGTCCACTACATGGCCATCCCGCAGGACCTCTTCGAGGTGGTGGTGTCGAACCTGTCGCGGACGGGCTGCCACTCCGGGGCGAGGCTCGTGCTGGAGAAGCCCTTCGGCCGCGACCTCGCATCCGCGCGCCGGCTCAACTCGATCCTGCACCGCTGCTTCCTCGAGCGGGAGATCTTCCGCATCGATCACTTCCTCGGCAAGGAGGCGGTGCAGAACCTCGTCTTCTTCCGCTTCGCCAACACCTTCCTCGAGCCCATCTGGAACCGGCGCTACGTGGAGAACGTCCAGATCACGATGGCCGAGACCTTCGGCATCCGGGGGCGCGGCGCCTTCTACGACCGGACCGGCGCCGTCCGCGACGTCGTGCAGAACCACCTCCTCCAGGTGCTCTCCCACATCGCCATGGAGCCGCCGCCCAGCAGCCGGGACGTCGAGACGGTGCGCGACGAGAAGGTGAAGGTCCTGAAGTCCATCCCGCCGCTCCGTCCGGAGGACGTGGTGCGCGGGCAGGTCCGCGGCTACCAGGCCGAGGGCGGCGTCGCCAAGGGCTCGCGCACGGAGACCTTCGCCGCCCTCCGGCTCGAGGTCGACTCCTGGCGCTGGCAGGGCGTGCCCTTCTTCATCCGCACCGGGAAGGGCCTGCCCGTCACCCGCACCGAGGTGGTGGTGAGGCTGCGCCAGCCGCCGCCCATCGTCGGCGTGCCGCTCAGCGCGAACCACGTCCGCTTCCGGCTCAGCCCGGAGATCGTGATCGCCCTCGGCGCCATGGTGCGCGACGCGAGCGAGCGGAAGGGCGGCCACGAGCTCGAGCTCGTGGCCATGCACGATCACGAGGGCGCGGAGACGGATCCCTACGCGGAGCTCCTGAGCGACGCCATGCGAGGCGAGACCTTCCGCTTCGCCCGCGAGGACTGGGTCGAGGAGGCCTGGCGGATCGTCGATCCGGTCGTGGCGGACGGACCGCCGCCCATCGAGTACGAGCCCGGCACCTGGGGACCGCGCGAGGCCGCCTCGCTCGTGCCGGGCGGCTGGTACGGAGGGGCGCCGGCCTGACCGGCGAGGCGATCGATGGACGTGGAGGTGCTGCCCGATGAGGACGCCGTGGCCCGCCGCGCCGCGGCGCTCATCGCCGCCCTGGCGCGCGCCGCGGTCGCGGAGCGCGGACGCTTCCTCCTCGCCACGAGCGGCGGAGCGACGCCCTGGGCGGCGCTGCGGCTCCTCGCCGGCGAGGAGGTTCCCTGGGCGAGGGTCCACCTCTTCCAGGTCGACGAGCGCGTCGCTCCGGCGGGTCACCCGGAGCGGAACCTGACGCAGCTCCGATCGAGCTTCCTCTCCCGGGTTCCCATCCTGGCGGCACAGGTCCACGCCATGCCGGTGGAGGAGGCGGACCTCGAAGCGGCCGCCGGGCGCTACGCGGCGGAGCTCCGCGCCGCCGCCGGGACGCCGGTCGTGCTCGACCTCGCGCAGCTCGGCCTCGGGGCGGACGGCCACACGGCCTCGCTCTTCGCGGGCGACCCCGCGCTCGACGTCACCGATGCGGAAGTCGCCGTGGCGGGGCCGCATCAGGGCCGGCGGCGCATGACCCTGACGCTCCCGGCCCTCGGCCGCGCGCGGAGGGTCCTGTGGATCGTCACCGGCGCGGCCAAGGCGGAGGCGCTGGCGCGCCTTCGCCGCGGCGACCCCGGCCTCCCCGCCGCCCGCGTGCGGAGCGACCGCGCCGTCCTCCTCACCGACGAGGCGGCGGCGCGGGGAGGGAGCTAGCCGCGGTTCGCGGCGACTCGACGCTGGCGCGCGGCCGGCGCGCTCGCCATCATGCAGGAAGGCGGGCGGGCCGCCCGACATCGGGCCGGAGGGCTGAACCATCATGGAACCGCTCTCGCAGCTCTTCGACGAGACGACCGGCGACCCGCTCCCGCTGCCGCCCGAGCTGCTCGAGCTCTACGGGCCCCTGCGCATGGAGGCGCGGGCGGATCGGCCGCACGTCTTCGCGAACTTCGTGACGAGCCTCGACGGCATCGTCTCCGTCGATCCGCCGCGGGGCAGCGGCGCCGAGATCAGCGGGGGCGACGCGCAGGATCGGGCGGTCATGGGCCTCCTCCGCGCCGTGGCGGACGCCGTCGTCATCGGCTCGGGGAACCTCCGCGCGGAGGGCGCTCACCTCTGGACCGCCGAGCACATCTGCCCCGAGCTCCGCGCACCGTACGCCCAGCTCCGCGCCGCGCTCGGGAAGCCGCCGGCGCCGCTGCAGGTCGTCGTCACAGGCGGCGGCGACGTCGATCTTTCGCGGCCGGTGTTCTCCGGGGCCCTGCCTTCGCTCGTCGTCACCACGGCCGCGGGGGCGGAGAAGCTGAGCGCGCGGCGCGCCGGCGTGCGCATCGCGGTGTCGGGGAAGGGCGCGGGCTGGATCTCGCTGCGCGAGGTGCTCGAGGCCGCGGGCCTCGGACCCGGCGCCCGGGTCCTCGTCGAGAGCGGGCCGACGTCGACGGCGTACTACGTCGCCGAGGGGGCGGTGGACGAGCTCTTCCTGACGCGCTCGCCCATCCTGGTGGGCCGGGCCAGGGAGCCGCGCACCCTCGGCCTCGTGGAGGGACGGGTCTTCAAGCCCGGGACGGCGAAGGCGCGGCTCGCCTCGGCGCGGCGGCACGGCGACTTCCTCTACCTCCGCTACGCCCTCCGCTGAGCGCGCGGCGCCGGCGCCTACAGCCGATCGTACGCCGCCCGGACGCTCTCGGCCCCGTGGCCGCGCTCGAGTCGACGCACCGTGAAGTGCGCCCTGGCGGTGTCCTGGTAGTGGTGGATGAAGAGCGCGTTCACCGCCGCACCGCCCGCCGCTCCCACGATGGGGACGAGCTGCGCGGCGGCCTTGTCCGTGACGGCCACGCCGAAGCGCTGCGCGATGGTGCCGACGAGCCTGGCGATGGCCGGCGCGGCGCGCTCGCCGGCGGCCTCGGCGAGGCTGCGCTCGGCGAGGTACTCGGCGGCCTGCGACACGGCGCGGGCCAGCGCCGCGCGCGTGGCAAAGTACGCCGACTCCGCCGCGTCGTCCGAGGCCGAGCGCGAGCCGTAGGCGAAGACCGTGAGGCACTCGAGCCGCGCCGCGACCTGCGAGAGGTCCTCGCCCTGCGCGCGCGCGTGGTCGGCGATGGAGCGGAGCATCACGGTCGTGGTGACGGGAAGCTCCACGGCGAGCCCGGCGAGCCCCACCGCGCCGCCCGCAGCGCCGGCGGCCATGACGACGCCGCGGTGCAGCCAGTCGGCGGCGGGGCCGCTCCTCGTTCGATCGAGCGTCCGGAGCGCCACGCCGAGCGAGGCGTCGAGGGCCTTGCGGGTGGCCTCGCCGAGCCGCCGCTGCGCCCCGTCCGGCAGGCGCCGGACGAGGGCGTCGATGGGCATGCCCACGGTGTCCGCGATGCGGATGGCGAGGCTCGGGTGGTCGAGGACGCGCTTCGCCTCCGCGAGCTCGGCCAGGGCGGCGGGCGGGATCTCCGGCATCCCCGGAGTATACGGCTCGCCCGGCGCGACGCCGCGCGGGGCGGAGGGCGCCTCCGCGGGGGCGGCCCGTTCAGCGCTTCGGCACGCCGAGCGCGCCGAAACGCTCGCGGATCTCGCCGAGGCAGCGGTCCTCGCCCGCTCCCCCG
>DATDDC010000403.1:0-8202 GCA_036523995.1 Anaeromyxobacter sp. | reverse complement strand
CGGCGCCGCTCGTGCCGCGACCGCGGGATGAGCCCCGGCGCCCGGGGCGGATCCGAGCGCCGCGGTGGCGTCCTCGTCGTCGGGCGCGATCTCCTGGACCTTGCGCCAGATGGTGCGGGCCTCCTGGGCGCGGCCGCGCTCCTCGTGCACCCGCGCCAGCTCCTTGAAGACCGAGAGGGTCTTCGAGGTCTGGCCGAGGTCCCGGAAGGCGTGGGCGAGGAGCTGCAGCGTCTCCACGTCCTTCGGGTCCGCCTTGAAGCAGAGCTGCAGCTTGGCGAGGGCGCGCTTCGTGTCGCCCTTCGCGAGGTAGATGTTGGCGAGCTCGCGGGTGAGGCCGAGGTCTTCCGGCGAGAGCGCGGCCAGCCGCTCGGAGACCTTCAGGTACTCGTCCGCGCGGTTGTGCTTCTTGAGATAGCTCGCCGCGCGGCGGAAGCATTCGAGGGCCGGGGGGGCCTGGCCCGCGCGGGCGTAGAGCTCGCCGAGCTTGATCGAGGACGCGATGTTGTCGGGATCGAGCTCGACCATCCGCTTCAGGACGTCGGTGAGCTTGGCCCCGTCGCCGGCCTTCTCGTAGGCGGCGGCCATGAACTGGTACTGGCTCATGGCGTCGCTCATGAGCCCGAGCTGCTGGTACAGGGCGGCGAGCCGCTCGTTCACCCGGACGTCGTCCGGGTCGAGCTTCACGATCTGCTTGTAGACGGCGACCGACTTGAGGAAGAAGCCCTGCTCGGCGTACGTCTCGGCCACCTTCTCGAACGCCTGGGCCGCGGCGCGATCGTCCCCCTTCTTCTGCTGGAGCTCTCCGACCTTGAGGAGGACGCGGACGTCCTTGGGATCCTCCGCCAGGATCTTCTGGTACGTCGCGATCGCCTTGTCGTAGGCACCCTTCTGAACGAGCTTCGTCGCCTCGGCGATGATCTTGTTCTTGTCGACCGCCATCGGGCTCTGGCGTGCTCGCTCTGGAGGCGTTCCGCGGGCAAAAGTCGTGCGCGCCGAAGGCGCCGGCGCGAAGCCCAGGGCTGCCCGAGCGTAATGGATGGGCCCTGGGGGGTCAAGCCGCGGGAGCGGGAAGTCGCCAGAGATTCCGCGGCCTTTCGGGCGTCCCAGGGTCCCGGTTCAGCCGGGAGGCGCCCGCCGCGGCCCCGCCCTCAGCGCGCCGCGGCCGGCCGGGGCGCCTCCTCGGGCGCCGGCGGATTCAGGATCTGCTCCACGATGCGCGTGTCGTACTGGCCCGAGACGAAGGCCGGGAAGGTGAGCACGCGCTTGTGGAAGGGGATGTTCGTCTTGATCCCCTCGATGACGTACTCGTTGAGCGCGCGCAGGGCGCGCTTGAGCGCGATCTCGCGGGTAGCGCCGGTGATGACGAGCTTCGCCACGAGCGAGTCGTAGTAGGGCTGCACCTTGTACTGCTCGAAGGCCATGGTGTCGACGCGCACGCCGTAGCCGCCGGGCTGGTGGTAGCCCGTGATCTTCCCGGGCGAGGGCGCGAAGGTGACCGGATCCTCGGCGTTCACCCTGCACTCGATGGAGTGGGAGCCCGGGACCACCGATTCCTGCGTGCGCTCGATCTTCTCGCCGGCCGAGAGCCGGATCTGCTCGCGCACGAGGTCGAGCCGGTAGACCTGCTCCGTCACCGGGTGCTCCACCTGGATGCGCGTGTTCATCTCCATGAAGTAGTAGC
Source organism: Anaeromyxobacter sp. (assembly GCA_036523995.1). GTDB lineage: Bacteria > Myxococcota > Myxococcia > Myxococcales > Anaeromyxobacteraceae > Anaeromyxobacter. The sequence goes on along the minus strand of DATDDC010000403.1, from coordinate 6,521 downwards.
GGCCGTTCTCGTCCATGAGGAACTCGATCGTCCCCACGTTGTTGTAGCCGACCTTCCTCATGGCCCCCAGCGCCACCTCCCCCATCTCGCGGCGCAGCGCCGGAGTGACGGCCGGCGAGGGGGCCTCCTCGATGAGCTTCTGGTGGCGGCGCTGGACCGAGCACTCGCGCTCGCCCAGGTGGATGACGTGCCCGCTCTCGTCCGCGACGATCTGCATCTCGATGTGGCGCGGCTGCTCCACATACCGCTCGAGGTACATGGACCCGTCGCCGAAGGCGGCCAGGGCCTCGGAGCTGGCGGTCTCGAACATCTGGCGGACCTGGCCCGCGTCGCGGCAGATCTTCATGCCGCGGCCCCCTCCGCCGGCGGCCGCCTTGAGGATGACCGGATAACCGATCTCCCCGGCGATCTTCTCGGCCTCCCCGGCGTTCGCGAGCTTGCCGCGCGCGCCGGGCAGGAGCGGGAGGCCCGCCTTCTCCATGGCCTCGCGCGCCGCCACCTTGTTGCCCATGAGCCGGATCATGTCGGGGCGCGGGCCGATGAACTTGATGTTCATCTTGGTGACGAGCTCGGCGAACTCGGCGTTCTCGGAGAGGAAGCCGTACCCGGGGTGGATGGCGTCCGCGCCGGTGACGTCCGCGGCGGCGAGGAGCGCGCGCACGTTCAGGTAGCTCTGCTTGGACGGGGGCGGACCGATGCAGATGGCCTCGTCGGCGAAGCGGACGTGCAGCGACTCCGCGTCGGCCGTGGAGTGCACCGCCACCGTGGCGATGCCGAGCTCCTTGCAGGCGCGGAGGACCCGCAGCGCGATCTCGCCGCGGTTGGCGATGAGGACCTTCTTGAACATGGCTGCCTTTGTCCGACCGGCGCCTAGCCGGGGACGATGCGGAAGAGCGGCTCGCCGAACTCCACGGGGGTCGCGTTCTGGACGTAGATCTCGGCGACGGTCCCGTCGGCCTCCGACTCGATCTCGTTCATGAGCTTCATCGCCTCGACGATGCAGAGGGTCTGCCCCTTCTTCACCTTGGCGCCCACGTCGACGAAGGGCGGCGAGTCGGGCGAGGGCGCGCGGTAGAACGTGCCCACGAAGGGCGAGTTCACGACGACGCCGGGCTTGTCGGCGGGCTTCGCCTCGCCCTTGGCCGCGGGAGCGTGCGCGAGCGGCGCCGGCACCGGCGCGGCGATGGGCGGCGGATGCGCCACGGCGTGCGCGGTCGCGAGCGGCGCGCCGCCCGAGTTGCCGCGCTTGATGACCACCTTCTCCGGGCCCCTCTGCCACGCGATGTGCGTGACGTCGCTCTTCTCCACGAGCGCCACGAGCTTCTTCACGTCCTCGAGCGAGAAGCCGCCGGACGCGCCGGCCTCCAGCGCCTGCGACGGGGTTCGCTCGGCCAGCTTCGGTCGGGTCGCCATGTGCTTGGGATCTCCTGTCCGCGGGGGCTGGGGAGCCTACACCGTCACGCGCGTGAGGTATTCGCCCGTGCGCGTGTCGATGCGGAGGGTGTCGCCCTCGTTGATGAAGAGCGGAACGTTCACGACGTAGCCGGTCTCCAGGGTCGCGGGCTTCGTCGCGCCGGAGACCGTGTCGCCGCGCACGCCCGGATCGCACTTCGCGACCTTGAGGTCCATCGCGTTCGGGAGCGTCACGCCGATGGCCTTCCCGTTGAAGAACAGGATGTGCGTCGTGGTGTTCTCCTTGATGAAGTTCTTGGCGTCGCCCATCTGGTCGGCCGTCACGAACGTCTGCTCGAAGGTCTTGTTGTCCATGAAGTTGTAGTGGTCGCCCTCGCGGTAGAGGTACTGCATCTCCCGCTCGTCGATGTCGGGCTTGCCCACCACGTCCCCGGACTTGAACGTCTTCTCGATCGTCCGGCCGGTGATGAGGTTGCGGATGCGCGTCCGCACGAAGGCCGAGCCCTTGCCCGGCTTCACGTGCTGGAACTCGACGATCTCCCAGGGCTCGCGGTCGATCTCGATCTTGAGCCCGCGGCGGAACGCCGAGGTGTCCAACGTGTCGGCCATCTTCGAAGCTCCTCCAAGAATCCGTGAGATGAAAGGCGCCGCGCCGGCCCTCCGGCGCCGCCCGGGGCGGACGGGGGGAATGCCCTTACAGCTCCGACCTCAGCTTGGGCGCGGTGACGCGAAGCAGGTAGCGCGCCTTCCCGAAGTTCCCGTTCGGCGTGAGGGCGACCACCATGAAGTACTCGGGCGAGACGGTGCGCACCACGGCGAGGAGCTTGTCCGTCGCGATGGCGATCTCGGCCACCCCGCCCGCCTGGTGGGCCTCGGCCGCCTCGCGCGCGCTGCGCAGGACGCCCGAGTACTCGACGAGGAGCGACTTCACGTCCAGGTCCCCGCCGTCCTGCATGTGGGTGTCCACCTCGATGCCGTCCACCCCCATGAGCGAGCAGGCGACCGCTCCGTCGACGCTCCTGCATACCTCTTCGAGATGCTCTCGAAAGCCCATGGCGAACCGCCCGCGCGTGAAAAAGCTCGTCTTTTCCGCGAGACGGGCTGCTACTTAGCCCGCCCCTGCTCCGGGCGTCAAGGATGGAGCCATCTCGCGGCGCGTCAACGCGACCGCCGACCCGCTAGGGCGTCGTGCATTGCGCCGACACCGGAAGCTGGCCGTCGTTGGGCGGACAGATGAATGCGATGTCGGGAAGGGCGCAACCGGTCTGGAAAGAGCCCACGCAGCCGTTGCATACGCGGAGGGGGAACTCGAACACGCCGGTCTCGAACTTCGTCGTGTCGCCGTAGACGCCCCGCAGCCTCATCTTCGCCACGATGTCGATCGCGCCGCCCAGGCCGACGCTCCCCTGGAGGACGGTCCCGACGATCTCGGGGACGGGGAGGACGGAGATGACCGTGCTCCCTGCGGCGGGCACCACGCCCGACCCGAGGACGGGCCCCGTGGTGATCGGTAGCGGGGCGCCCGAGTACTCCACCTCGAACTCCTGCACGTAGGCGTCGTTCGTGTTGGTGCGGAAGTTGGAGAGGTTCTCGTTGTTGGGCATCTGGTTGTCGACCTGGATGACGGCCCAGAACTTGTTCGTCACCCCGACGTCCACCGTGCTCTGTCCGATGAACTGGCCCGAGCAGGTGGCGGAGAACGTGCAGGTCGTGGGGTCGTCGGGCGGCAGGCACATGCCCGCGAACTTCACCGACGCGTTGTTCTGGGCGGTGCAGCCGGCCGCGGCGAGCAAGGAAAGCAGGAGCGCCAGTCTCTTCTTCATGTCGGACCCCTAGTTCGCCCCGGCGGCGACGGTCGTGTTCTGGCGGTTCAGGATGCGCGGGGTGATGAAGATGAGGAGCTCGGTGTGGTCGTCCTGATCCGTGGTGGCGCGGAAGAGCGCTCCGAGGAGCGGGAGCCGGGCCAGGAACGGCACCTCGTTGCGGCGGTTCGAGGTGACGCGCGTGTAGATGCCGCCGATGACCGAGGTCTCGCCGTCCTTCACGAGGACCTCGGTCTCCGCCTCGCGCTTCGAGATGGAGGGCTGCCCGTTCGCGCCGGTGAGCTGCGGGTTCGGCTGGTTGTTGGTCGCCTTGATCTTGAGGAGGATCGAGCCGTCCGCCGAGACGTGCGGCGTCACCTTGAGCTCGAGCTTGGCCTCGATGAAGGTGGTGTTCACGCCGGAGGCGGACACCTGCGAGAACGGGATCGAGACGCCCTGCCCGATCGTCGCCTCCTTGTTGTCGATGGTGGCGATCTTCGGAGCGGAGATGGTCTTCACGACGCCCTTGTTCTCGAGGGCGGAGAGGCGGAGGTTCAGGTTGAAGGCGCCGCCCGCCGAGCCCAGGATGAGGCCGATGGCGCCGCCCGCCCCCTCGCCCACCGGCGCGGGGAGGCTCACGGCGAAGTTGGGCGCCCCCGCCGTCCCGGCGGTGGTGCCGCCGGCGATGCCGCCCGCCCCCACGACGTTGTTCGGGAACGCGAGCCCGGTGGGATTTCCGGTGGCCTGGCTGAAGGCGGCGTTGCCGCCCCACTGGATGCCGATGGCCTTCGAGAAGTTCGACGAGGCCTCGATGATCCGGCTCTCGATGAGCACCTGGGGGATCTCGGTGTCGAGGTTTCGCACGAGCCCCTCGGCGCGCACCAGCGCCTCCTGCACGTCCTTCACGATGAGGACGTTCGTGCGCTCGTCGGTGGAGACCGCGCCGCGCTCGGAGAGGACGTCCTTCACGCGCCCGGCCACGTCGCTCGCCCGCGCGAAGTTCACCGGGATGAGCCGCACCTTGAGCGGGAGCGAGGGGGCGCGCGCCTTCTCCGCGTCCGCGCGCGCCTGCGCCTCCTTCGCGATCTGCTCGAACTTGGCGATGCGGATGACGTTCCCCATCTCCTCCTTGCCGAGCCCCTTGGACTTGAGGATGAGGTCGAGGGCCTGGTCCCACGGGACGTTGCGCAGCGAGACCGTCACCTTGCCGGACACGTCCTCGGCCACGACGATGTTCTTCTTCGAGACGTCGGCGATGAGGCGGAGGAGGTTGCGGATCTCGATGTCGTGGAAGTCGAGGGTGATGCGCCGGCCGGAGTAGCCCGCCCTGGGCGCGCCGGAGAGCGCGACCACCGGGGCCTCCGAGGCGAAGCCGGCGGACTGCTCGTCCGAGACCTTCACGACCGGCGCCGCGCCGGCCGAGGCGCGGGCGGGGGCGGACTGGAACGTCCAGGAGAGGCCCCTGGCGCTCTCCTCGACGCGGTCGAGCGCCTCGCCCCGCAGCGTGGCGACGATCTTCACCTCGCCCGTCGTCGGCTGGGTGAACGAGGAGATCATCATCACCGGGCCCTGGAAGGCCGTGGTGTCGAGCGAGCGCTCGAGCCCCTTCGCGAGCTCGGCGTTCTGGAGGGAGAGCACCACCGTGTGCGAGTCGGGCCGCGACACCCTGTGATTCGCCTTGCCGGCGATCTCCACGCGGGCGAAGCCTCCCTGCTGGGCGAAGCGGACGTCCGTGATCCGGGCGCGGTCCGGGGCGGCGGCGGGCGGGGAGCCCTTCGGCTCGGCGGCCGCTCTCGCCGGCGGGGCACCGGACAGCTTGGTCCTTTCGCGCGCCGCGGCGAGGCGGCCCGCCACGATGGCGATGCCGTTCCGGACCCGCTTCACCTCGTAGGCGGGGAGCGCGCCGGCGCCGTCGAGCACCACGCGGATCTTGCCGTCCGAGCGTCCGAAGCGGACCTGGGCGAAGCCCGGGGGACCCTTGAGCGGCGAGCGCGGCGCCTTCGTGACGCCGTGGAGGTCGAGGGCGAGCCGGGCCGGATCGCGCAGCTCGATGACCTCGATCCTCGAGACCTGTCCGTCGGTGGAGAGGACGATCCGATCCTTCGAGGAGCGGACGTGGGTGATGGCGCGGGCGGGCCTGCCGACCACGGCCTCGTCGACCCGGCGGGAGACGACGTGCCCGTCGGCGGAGGGAGCGGCCTCGGAGGCGGTGGCGGTCGGGGTCGAGGTCGGCGTCGCGGTCGGGGCCGCGGCCGCGGTCGCCTTCGGGGTCGCGGTCTGGGTTGGAGTCGCCGTCGCGGTCGGAGCGGCGGTCGGGGTCGGAGTCGGGGCCGAGGTCGCGCTCGCGACCTTCGCGCTCCTCTCCGCGGCGGCCTTCGCCTGCGCCTCGTCGCCGATCACCCGCACCACGAGCGCGTCGCCGCGCGGGGCGACCTCGTACCGGCGCGGCCCCTCGAGCGCCACGATGATCCGCCCGACCGAGCTCCGCTCGTCCTTGTACTGCGCGGTCGAGACCGCCACGACGCCCGCCTTGCCCACCGGGAGGGGCGAGGCCACCTTCGACACGTCGGCGCCGGCGAGGTCGATCACGAGCCGCGGCGGATCCTGGAGCTTGAAGACGGTGTACGACGGCGCGCGCGTCCCCTGGATGGCGAGCTCGACGCCTCCATCCCGCTCGGCCACCTCCACGGCTCGGACCACGTTCTGCTCCGCGGCATGGATGCGCGCGAAGGCGGCGAGGGCGCCCCAGAGGACGATACCGGCGACGGGCTTCGGATACGTTCTCATGGCAGCTACTCCTCGAGATTCAGCGCTGCTTCCTTGGGAAGGCGGAGCACGGTCTGCGTCCGGTCGCGTGTGCCGTCGGCGCGCACGGCCCACTCCGACACGACCACCTCGCCGGAGCGCACGGCGGCGACGACGCCGCCGTTCTTGCCGATGCAGGCGCCGCGGCGCACGGAGTAGCCGCGGCCGGACGGGGCCTCGACCATGGCGACGGGGTCCTCGAGCCCGGTCACCACCGCCACGAGCTTCAGCTGCTCGAGCTCGAAGCGGCCGAGCGGCGTGCTGCAGCGCGTGCCCAGGGAGGCCTGGCCACGCTCGATCTCCGTGAGGAAGCTGCGGAAGGGGTCGCGCTTCCCCACGGAGGAGTACGACCACTCGGGCTGCTCGGCCTTCTGCGGCTCGGCGGGCTTCGGCGCGGCGGCCGCCGCCGGGACGGCCGGTCCCTGGGCCGCGGGGCGCACCGGCTTCTTGTCGCCGCAGGCCGCGAGCATGGCGAGCGCGGCGATGAGGGCGCGCCTCTTC
>DATDDC010000402.1:0-3099 GCA_036523995.1 Anaeromyxobacter sp. | reverse complement strand
CCCCGAAATCCCGGTCTCCCTCGAGAGGAACACCGAGGTTTTCCGGCACCCCCTCCTCTGAGCCCTTTCTCCCCTCCTGCGCCGCGCCGCGCGGAACCTCGCCTGGGGCGCGCTCCCGGCGAGCGCGCGCGTCGAGGCCGTGCGCATCGGAGATCTCGTCCTCGCGGCCGTGCCCGCCGAGCCCGTCGCCGCCGTGGCGGCCCGATGGCGCGCAGCGCTCGCGCGCGGAGCGGAGATCGTCTCGCTCGCGGACGGCTACCTCGGCTACGTCGAGGAGCCCGCGCGGATGTCCGCCCGGACGGGCGAGACGGACCGGACGTACTTCGGGCCGGACCTGGCGAGCCGGCTCGGCGACGCGGCGAAGCTCGCCGCCGATGCGGTCGGACGTCCGGCGCTGTCGCGCTCACCCTGAGCCCGCTTCGTCCGCGGGGCGTCGATCTTCGGCCCTGCGGCCGCGCCGGTCAGCGCCGGCGCACCGGCTTCATCTCCTCGAACGGCTCCCCGCGCGGCGCCTCGTTCAGGACCCGCAGGAGCTCGTCCGGCGGGAGGCGGAGCTTGCGAAGCTCGAGGTCCATCCAGCCGCCGGCGATGACGAGCCGCGCGGCCTTCTTCCTGTTGGGGAGCCAGACGTTCTGCTCGAACCGGAAGCGGGCGCCGTCCGGCGAGAGGCCGATGACGGAGAAGTCCACGACGACGCTCTCGCCCATGCGCACCTCGCGCATGTAGTCGATGTACTCGTGGAGGAGCACCGGCCCGAGCTTGCTCGCGAGGAACTTCTCCCAGGTGAAACCCTTCCCGGCCAGGTAGGCGATGCGGACCTCGGTCGCGTACTCGGAGTAGGCGGTGTTCCGCATGTGGCCGTTCGCGTCGCAGTCGGCCCAGCGGACGATGAAGGTCCTCGCGTATGGGTCCATGGGTCTCCGCGCGAGCGAGGCGCGGGTCCGTACTACCGCGAACGGCGGCGAGGCGCTCGGTCCGAGTTGGGCCGGGCGCTAGAAGCGGAAGGCGAGGCTGGGCTCCGGAGGGCGCTCCAGGTACTTCCAGCCGAGGACGCCCGCTGCGACGCCGAGCGCGATGGACGCGCCCGCCGAGATGTACGAGTTCCGCTTCGCAGCGTCGCCGTCGCTCTTGAGCGATCGGTAGCGCGCCGGATCGGATCCGGCCACGAGGGTGCCGCCGGGGCCCACCATCGCATCGGCATCGGCGTAGGCCTTCTTCGACGCGAGCGCCTGCTGAACGGCGAGGGCCGCGAGCGCGCCGGCGGCGATGCCGGAGCCGATCGCGGTCGAGCGCATCCAGCGGCGCGACGGATCGACCGTTCGCTCCGCCGAGGGCGGGGGTGGGACGCTCGACGGCAGCACGGCGAGCGAAGGCTTCGTGGTCGGCGAGGGAACCGGCGCAGCCGTCGCGGCGGCTGCCGCGGGGGGCGGCTCGGTTGCCTTCGGCGCCGGAGGAGGGGTGGCCTGGGGCCTCAGGGAGGAAGCGGTGGCCAGCGTCTTCTGCGGCGTCTTCGCCTTCGGCGCCGGAGGCGGCGGTGCCTGGACCGGCGCCGGAGGCGCGGGCGCGGGCGCGACCTTCGCGTCCATGACGACCGGCGGGATGGCCGGCGCAGACGGGGGAGCCGCGGCGGGCGCCGGCGGTGGAGCGGGTGCGGGCGGCGGGGAGGCTGCTCGCGCCGCCGCGACCGGAGCTCCCGCGCGGCCGAGGTCGGTCCGGTCCCTCACGTCGCGCGACGACTGGCCGGTGAGGAGGAACGCCGCGAGCGCCCCCAGGTTCGCCGCCGGGACGCTCCCGGCGACCATTCGGACGCTTCCCTCGCGGAGGAGCGCTCCCCGGCGGACGTCGTACATCGAGCCGAGCAGGAACGCGGCCTCGCCCTCGTACGCCCGGCTCACCGCGATGAGCTTGTCGACGACGAGCCAGGCGCCCGCGCGCACGATGCCGTCGCCGCGCCGCGGCTGCGGCAGCGCGAGCCCCGGCCCCGCATTCACGCGGAGCGAATCGGCGAGGGCGAAGTCGAGCACGACGCTGCGATCCTCGGTGCGCAGGTCCATCGCAAAGCTCGGCACACGCAGATCGCCGGCCTGCCCGCCGATGCGGTACGTGCCGGCCGGGAGCCGCAGGATGAGCGGGGTCGTCCCCATGGGCCGGCCGTTCACGAAGACCGTGCCGGACGCGCCCTCCGACGTGACGGTGAGCCGGCGAACCGGCAGGGCGCGGACCTTCGCCTTGATCCCGTCGTAGCGGCGCCGGTACGAGGGCGAGAACTGCTCCGGGTCCGGGGTGATGGAGATGTCCGTCTTCGCGACGGCGTACAGCGCCGCGTCCGCCTCGGCTTCCCGGGCGATGGTGAGCGCCGCGTGGGCGAGCCGCATCTGCGCGCGGACCCACTGCGAGTACGAGTCGTCCGTCTCGGGCAGGCTCTCGAGGTCCTCGACGATGGCGTGCAGCGTGCGGAGCGCGCTCTCGAACTCGCCGTTCTGGAACACGGCGAGCGCGCCGCCGTAGGCCCGATCGAGCTCCGAGAGCGTCGCGTTCGACATCTGCCCGAGGAGCCGGGCCCGCATCGTCGGCACGTCGTCCACGCCGCCGATCCGGTCGCGGCAGGCCGCGCGGATCTGGTGCGCCAGCTCGGCCAGATCCGCATCCGGGCCCGCCGGAGGGTCCGCGACGGCGATGACCCCCAGCCGCTCGAACGCTGCGGCGTCGGTCGCGGCGAGGACGAGGAGCGTGACGACGGTCCGGCGGATCACGGCTGCGGCCCCGCGTGGTTCGTGTTCCTGGGGTCGTGGAAGGCCTTCGGCCAGGGCGCGGAGGCGTCGAGCTGGCCGTCGACGATGACGGCGTACAGGTGGCCGTTTCCGGACGAGAAGTACGCGACGCTCATCGTCGGCCCGGCGGGCTGGGAGGGTGGCGTGAAGATGTTGCCGGCGCGGAGCAGGGTCGCCGAAGGGAGCGTCGTCTGCCATTTCGTCGTGCCGTCGTCGGCGAGGGCGTAGACGTTTCCGGCGTTAGTAGGAACAATAAACGGGGCCGTCGTTCCGCTCAGGACTAAGGGAGCGAATACAGGCGAGCCGAGAACCGGTGGTGAAGACCAGA
>DATDDC010000401.1:0-4275 GCA_036523995.1 Anaeromyxobacter sp. | reverse complement strand
GAGCGCCCTGGCCTTGCTGATGACCGAGCCGGTGAGCTTGCCGTACGCGCTCTGCGCGTCGATCCGGCCCTCACCCGTGACGATGAGGTCGGCGCGCGCGGCGCGCTCGTCGAAGCGGGTCGCCGTCATGACGATCGCCGCACCGGACCGGAGCTTCGCGTCGGCGAACGCGAGCAGCCCCGCCCCGAGCCCGCCGGCGGCGCCCGCGCCCGGGCGCCGCGCCGGCCTCCTCCGGCCAAGGACCCCCGCGACCGGCTGCGCCGCGTCCTCTTCCTCGTCCCCTACGCCGTGCGCCACCCGGGCATCCCGGTGAAGGAGCTGGCCCGCAAGTGCGGCTGCTCCGAGAAGGAGCTGCTCGAGGATCTGGACTTCCTGCTCGGGGTGGGCTCGCCGCCGTTCGCGCCGGACGACTTCCTCGACCTGTACGTCGAGGGAGACAAGGTCTACGTCGCGCTGCACCAGAGCTTCTCCCGGCCGCCCCGCTTCACCGAGAGCGAAGCCGCCGCGCTCGCCGCGGCGGCGCGGGCCCTCGGCGGCGAGGGTCGCGAGCGCGCCGTGAAGGCCCTGCGCGACTCGGTGCCGCGGGACCGCCGCGCCAGCTTCGACGAGCTCGTCGAGCGCATCTACGCCGGCGCGCCGCCGGCGCGCGACTCGGTCCTGGGCCGGCTGCAGCGCGCCATCGCGGAGCGGCGCGCGGTGCGGCTCGCCTACCACTCCGCCTCGCGATCGGCCGACACCGACCGGATCGTCCACCCCTACACGCTCGCGCAGCGCTTCGGCCACTGGTACCTGTACGGCCACGATTCCACGCGCGGAAAGGCGCTCGCCTTCCGGCTCGACCGCGTGCGCGAGTGCTCGGTGACCGATCAGCGCTTCGACCCGCCCGGCGAGGCGGAGCTGGCGCGGGCGCGGCTCTTCTCCGACGTGGAGGGCGATCCCCCGCGCGTCCGCATCGGGCCGGAGGTGGCCGCCTGGGCGGTGGCCCGCCCGGGCGTGCGCCTCGTGAAGCGGACCGACGGCGGCGGCGCGGTCGTGGAGCTCCCCGGCGCCTCCGCCGAGTACGCCACCCGCTTCGCCCTCTCGCTCGGCGGAGACGCGGAGGTCATCGCCCCCGCCGCGGCCCGGCGGAGCTTCACCGACGCCGTTCGCCGCACGCTGGCCAGGTACGGGTAGGGGACACGGACCCGCCCCCTCGCGCCGCCACGCCTCGCGGCGCTACCGCCGCGACCTGCCCCACTCGAGGAGGAGATCCGCGATCGAGGCCACGTCCCTGTCGCCGCGGCCGCTCTCCAGCGCCTCGGCGAACAGCCGCCGCACGGCCTCGTTGACGGGCGTCCTCATGCCGTGCTGCGAGGCGGCATCCTGCGCGAGCCGCTGGTCCTTCTCCGCGAGGGTGACGGCGAGGCGCGGCGCGAAGTCCTTCGTCTCCACGAGCTCCCCCTTGATGAGGAAGAGCGGCGAGTGGAAGGAGGAGGCCTGGAGCACCTCCACGACGCGCGAGATGGGCAGGCCGCCCGAGGCGCCGAGCGCGACGGCCTCGGCGAAGCCCGCGAGCATGGCGCCGCCGACGGCGCTCACGCAGAGGTTGAGGAGCGCGGCGTGGACGGGATCGTCCATCTCGAACATGCGGGCCGAGACGGCGTGCAGGGCCGGCCGGGCCCGCTCGCGGGCCGCGGGAGGGCCGCCCGCCACGAGGACGATCTGCGCCTGCTCGGCGGCGTGCCGGGAGCCGAGGATGGGGCAGGCGACGAGCGACGCGCCGCCCTTCGTGGTTCGCTCCGCCGCCGAGGCGGTGGCCCGCGTCCCGGCGGTCGACATGTCCACGAGGACGTCTCCCCTGCCGAGCCCTGCGAGGAGGCCGTCGGGCCCATCCAGCACCGCGTCGAGCGCCCTGTCGTCCGAGACGCAGGTGAAGACGAGATCGCGTCCCGACGCGCACTCGCGCGGCGTCTTCGCGAGCTTGCCGCCCTTCGAGACGATGTGGGCCGCCTTCGAGGGCGTGCGGTTCCAGACCGTGAGGTCGTGGCCCGCCTTCCGGAGGTTGTTGGCGATGGGCTCGCCCATCGTGCCGAGGCCGAGAAAGCCGATGCGCAGTCGCATGCGCCCTTTCTAGCGCGGAAGAACGCATCCGAAAAGCACGGCCGGCGCCTCGCCCCCTCGGGCCGAGGGTCGCGATCGGGCTGGCGCGAGCCGGCGTTCTCTGCGACCCTGCGCCCCGGTGGCGACGGCGGACCTCATCGTGGTGGGCGGCGGCGTGAGCGGGCTCTCGCTCGCGTGGAAGGCGGCCTCCTCGGGCAGGCGGGTGCTCGTGCTCGAGCGAGAGCCGCGGGTCGGCGGCTGCCTCCATACGCATCGGACGCCAGACGGGTTCTGGCACGAGCTGGGCGCCCATTCGACCTACAACAGCTACGGCGCCTTCCTCGACGTCGTGGTCGGCACGGGCGTGGCACGGCAGATGGTGCCGCGGGGCCCCGCGCGGGCCACCTTCGGCCTGCTCCGGAACGGCCGCATCGCCTGGCTCACGCCTCCGAAGGTCCTCCTCGAGCTGAGCTGGCTCGAGGCGGCGGTGCACCTGCCCTTCGGCGCCTTCGCCCGCAAGGACGGCGAGACCATGTACTCCTACTACTCGCGCCTCCTCGGCCGCCGGAACTACGACCGGGTGCTGTCGCCGTTCTTCGCGGCGGTGCCCTCGCAGAAGGCGGACGGCTTCCCTGTGACCGGCCCCGGCTCCCTCTTCAAGAAGCGGCCCCGCCGCAAGGAGTTCCCGCGCAGCTTCGCCTTCCGGGGCGGTCTCCAGACCGTCTGCGAGGGTGTGGCCGCCTTCCCCGGCGTGACGGTCGAGACCGGCGTCGAGGCCGCGAGGGTGGCGCGCATCGGCGCGGGGTTCGCCGTCATCACCAGGGACGGGCGCATGCTCGAGGCGCCCCTCGTCGCCGTGGCGTCGCCGCCGGACGTCGCGGCGTCGCTCCTCCGCGACGACTTCCACGAGCTCGCCACCGCCGTCGCGCGCGTGAAGACGGTGACGGTCGAGAGCATGGGCGTCGTCCTTCCGCGCTCGCTCTGCCGCATGCCCGAGTGCGCCTTCGTGGTGCCCGTGGACGACGTCTTCTTCTCCTGCGTCACCCGCGACCCGGTGCCCGATCCGGAGCGGCGCGGCTTCGCCTTCCACTTCAGGCCCGGCGTCTCCCGCGAGGAGAAGCTCGCGCGCATGGCCGAGGTGCTCCAGGTCTCGCGCGAGGCGCTCGGAAGCCCCGCCGAGCAGCAGCTCACGCTCCCCTCGCCCGCGCTCGGGCACGCGGAGGTCGTCCGCGACCTGGACGCGGCGCTCGCGGGAACCAAGCTCGCGCTCACGGGGAACTACTTCGGCGGCCTCGCCATCGAGGACTGCGTGCTCCGCTCGAACGCGGAGTGGGCGCGCATCTCGGGGTGAGGGGCTGCGCCAAGGCGCCTCACCGGCCCGGAGCCGGCGAAGCCTTGCAGGAGAGCGACTCGACCGCGATCTCGATGACGGCGACGCGCGCCGCCTCGGACGCGCTCACCGGCGCGCCGGGGGCGTAGCGAGCGGCGAGCGCCTCGAGGGCGCGCAGCTTCTCGGCGGGGTCGGCGAGGAAGGCGGCGCGGCCCGTTCCGATCACCGAGCGGAATCGCACGCCCACGTCGCAGGCGCGCTCGGCCGGGGCGAGGGCCACGTCCACCGTGACCTCGAAGCAGACCCGCGGATCGCGGCGGAGCGCGGCGATCTTCTTCCCCTCGAGCGCGCTGTGGACGAGGAGCCGGAGCCCGGCCAGATCGGTGCCGGGGCGCGCCGGCCGAGCGACGAACGAGAGCGGCACGACGTACGGCGAGCCGTCCTCGGCGATCATGGCGAGGCGGAGCACCTCGCCCCGGGCCAGCACGTCGAGGATCGCCGCCGGGTCGGTGATCTCCTTCTCGCGCCGGCGCATTGATCATTTACGTGATCTCTGCATGATCAGTCACGTGACCAGTATATGGTAGCTACGTGATCATTCCATGACGAGCCACGTGAGCAGTGCATAATAGAAACGTGATGTGTGCATGATGAGTTACGTGAGCAGAGTATGATCAGCCACGTGATCAGTGCATGTTATGTCACGTGACAGGTGTGTGATTAGCTACGTGAACAGTGCATGTTCAGCCACGTATTCAGTGCATGATAGCCACGTGATCAGTGCATGATCAGTTACGTGAGCAGTGTATGATCAGCCACGTGATCAGTGCATGGTCAGACACGTGAACAGTGTATGATCAGCCACG
>DATDDC010000400.1:0-1894 GCA_036523995.1 Anaeromyxobacter sp. | reverse complement strand
GCCCGCGCCACTCCCGCGGCGACCCCGTTCCGGTCCCCCGCGCCGGCCCCGACCTCGACGCCGGCCTCGACCCCGGCCGCGCCCGCCATCGCCGGCGGGAGCCGGCGCCGCTCTCCCCACGCGCTCGACCCCAAGGCCTTTCCCTGGCTCTCGCAGCTCGGCCGGAACCTGACCGAGCTCGCCGGGCAGGGGAGGCTCGATCCGCTCGTCGGGCGCGAGCGCGAGGTCGAGGAGGCGATCGACGTCCTCGGGAAGCGCCGCACGAACAACCCGCTCCTCGTGGGCGAGCCCGGCGTCGGCAAGACGGCCATCGTGGAGGGCATCGCGCAGCGGCTCCTCGCGGCCGCGGCGAGCCGGGACAGGGTCGTCCTCGAGATCGACATGGCGAGCGTCGTGGCCGGGACGCAGCTCCGCGGCTCCTTCTCCGAGAAGCTCCTCGGCGTGAAGGACGAGGTCCGCAAGGCGGCGGGGCGGGTGGTGGTGTTCATCGACGAGGTGCACACCCTCATCGGCGCCGGCGCCGCCGGCGAGGGTCCGCAGGACGCGGCGAACGAGCTCAAGGCGGCGCTCTCCCGCGGCGAGTTCCCCTGCATCGGCGCGACGACGCACGAGGAGTACCGCCGCCACATCGAGAAGGATCCCGCCCTCGAGCGCCGCTTCACGCCGGTGCTCGTGCGCGAGCCGTCCGTGGCGGACACGATCGAGATCCTGCGGGGGCTCGCGCCGCGCTACGAGCGGCACCACGGGATCGCCTACGGCGCAGAGGCCCTGGAGGCCGCTGCGGCGCTCTCCGCGCGCTACGTCACGGATCGCTTCCTCCCGGACAAGGCCGTGGCCGTGGTGGACCTCGCCGGCTCGCGGGCGAGGCGCGCCGGGCTCCGCGAGGTCTCCGCGAACGACGTGGCCCGGGTGGTGGCGAAGATGGCCGGCATCCCCGAGTCGCGGCTCGTGGCCTCGGATCGGGAACGAATCCTCGGCATCGAGGCGTCCCTGGCCGAGCGCGTCGTCGGCCACCCCGCGGCCGCGCGCCGCGTCGCGGCCGTCCTGAAGCGGAACTTCGCCGGCTTCGCCTCGCGCCGGCCCATGGGCTCGTTCCTCTTCCTCGGCCCCACCGGCGTCGGGAAGACGGAGCTCGCCCGCGCGCTCGCCGAGGCGCTGCACGGCTCGCGCGACGCGCTCGTCCAGCTCGACATGAGCGAGTGCGCCGAGCAGACCGGCGTCGCCCGCCTGGTCGGCGCGGCCCCCGGCTACGTCGGCTACGGCGAGGGCGGGCAGCTCACGGACGCCGTGCGCCGGCGCCCCGCGTGCGTCGTGGTCCTCGACGAGATCGAGAAGGCGCACCGCGACGTCCAGATGCTGCTCCTCCAGGTGCTCGAGGAGGGCCGCCTCACCGACGGCCGCGGCAGGCAGGTGGACTTCTCGAACGCCGTCGTGATCCTCACCTCGAACCTCGGCTCCGGCGAGGCGACGCGCGCCTCCTCGGGACGCGTCGGGTTCGGCGCGGACGCGTCGGCGCCTCCGCGGGAGGAGCGCGCCCTCGAGGCGGCGCGCGGCGCCATCCCGCCGGAGCTGTGGAACCGGCTCGACGAGCGGATCTTCTTCGCGGCGCTGTCGCGGGAGGACGTGGCGCGCGTGGCCCGCCTCCTCCTCGCCGAGTCGTCGCGACGGCTCTTCGCGGAGCGGAAGATCTCCTTCGCCGCCTCGGACGAGGCCGTCGCGTTCCTCCTGGAGCACGGAGGCTGGGATCCCGCCCTGGGCGCGCGGCCCATGCGCGGCGCCGTGCAGCGGCTCGTCGAGGCCCCGCTCGCGGAGCGGATCCTCGCGGGTTGGCGAAGATCCGCGTTGCTAGGGAATGTGCCGACCCGCCCGTCCAGCTTCCGGTGATAGAAACTGG
>DATDDC010000399.1:0-2081 GCA_036523995.1 Anaeromyxobacter sp. | reverse complement strand
GCCGTGCGCGCCCCGGCGCTCGCCCCCCTCGCCGAGGCGGACGCGCGCATCGCGGCCATCGCGGATCCGGTGGACCGGCTCGCGGCGGAGGCCTCGCTCCCGCGCTGGATCGCGGCGCGCCTGGCGGGCGAGCTCGGCCTCGAGGAGGCGCGAGCCCTCGCCACGGCCCTGAACGCGCGCGCTCCCCTCACCGTCCGCGCCAACCTGCTCGCGGGAGATCGCGAGGACCTGCGCGCACGCCTCGCCGCCGAGGGCGTCGGGGCGGAGCCGACGCGCCATTCTCCCTGGGGGCTCGTCCTCGACGGGCGCGAGAACGCCTTCGGGCTTCGGGCCTTCAAGGAAGGCCGCTTCGAGATCCAGGACGAGGGCAGCCAGCTCATCGCGCTCGCCTGCGGGGCGAGGTCGGGCTGGATCGTGGTCGACGCCTGCGCGGGGGCGGGAGGGAAGTCGCTGGCCCTCGCGGCGGAGATGCGCAACAAGGGCTCGCTCCACGCCCTCGACTCCGACGCGGACCGCCTCGACGAGGCGCGCCGCCGGGCGCGGCGCGCCGGCGTCCACAACCTGCGCTCCCGCGTCATCGCCGCGGGCGACGAGGCGGACGCCCAGCTCGAGGACCTCGCCGGCAAGGCCGATGTCGTCCTCGTGGACGCGCCCTGCAGCGGCCTCGGGACCCTGCGCCGCAAGCCCGACGCCCGCTGGCGGCTCGCCGAGGGCGATCCCGAGCGCTTCGCCGCCATCCAGCGCACGCTCGTCCGCCGCTTCGCCGCCCTCCTCGTGCCCGGCGGCCGATTCGTCTACGCGACCTGCTCCATCGGCCGGACCGAGAACGACGAGGTCGCGGACTTCGCCCAGCGCGAGGTGGGCCTGAGGCCCGTCCCCCTGGCGCCGCTCCTCGGCGAGGAGCGCGCCCGCGCCCTCGGGGCCGGCGAGAGCCGGCTGCAGCTCTACCCGCACCGCCACGGAACCGACGGGTTCTTCGTGGCGGTGTTCGAGAGGCCGGCGACGGGCGGCGGCGGCGGAGGCGGATCGGCCCAGGGCCCCGGGGACGCAGGCCGCGGGCGCGGGGAGGAATGAGCGATGCCCGAGCTGCCCGAGGTCGAGATCGCCGCGCGGAACCTGCGCGCCTGGACGAAGGGCCGGGGCATCGACTCCGTCGATGCGGACCGCGGCGCGCGCTACGTCTTCCGCCCGGCCGGCCCCGCCGCCTTCGCCCGCGCCCTCACCGGCGCCCGCTTCCGGTCCATCCGCCGCATCGGCAAGAACCTCCTCGTCTCGCTCGAGAAGGACCGCGCCCCGCTGGGCCTCCTCGCCCACCTCGGCATGACGGGGAAGTGGCTGCTCCGCGACGGCGCGGCGGGCGACTCTCCGCGCTTCTCCCGCGCCCGCTTCCATCTCGACGACGGCTCCGTCCTGCACTTCTGCGACATGCGGCTCTTCGGCCGGCTTCGCGTCGTCCCGGGCGCGCGCTTCGAGGAGGTCGCGGAGGTGGCGGCCCTGGGCCCGGATCCGCTGGAGCAGGGGATCGATCGCGATCGGCTCCACGAGGGCCTGGCGCGCTCGAAGCTCCCCGTGAAGGTGCGCCTCCTCGATCAGCGGCTCCTTCCGGGCGTGGGGAACATCCAGGCCTCCGAGGCGCTCTTCCGCGCGCGCATCGACCCGCGCCGGAGGAGCGACTCGCTCTCCCGGCGGGAGGCCGGCGCGCTCGCCGGCGCGGTGCTCGCCTCGATCCGGGAGAGCATCGCCCGCGAGGAGGGGCCCGAGATCACGTACGTGGAGGAGCCGGGCTCGGAGAACCCCTTCCTCGTCTACGCGCGCGAGGGCGAGCGCTGTCCGAGGTGCCGCCGCGCCAGGATCACCCGCGTGGTGCAGGCGCAGCGCTCGACGTTCTTCTGCCCCCGCTGTCAGCGGTGACTCGCGCCGGCGGGTCGAGGTCGAGGTCGGGGTCGGGGTCGAGGTCGCGGTCGAGGTCGCGGTCGAGGTCGCGGTCGAGGTCGAGGTCGAGGTCGAGGTAGCGGTCGAGGTCGAGGTCGTCCGGCCGGAGGCCGCCACGTCGCTCGCGCCCCGCCCCTCCCTCGCGATCT
>DATDDC010000398.1:0-25705 GCA_036523995.1 Anaeromyxobacter sp. | reverse complement strand
CAACTCGGGCGGCCTGGGGACCATGGGCTTCGCCGTCCCGGCGGCGCTCGGCGCGAAGACCGGCAGGCCCGACCGTCGCGTCGTCGCCATCGACGGCGACGGTTGCTTCCAGATGACGGCTCATCTGCTGGCCCTTCCAGTCGGCCCACACGCGCCTCGAGGCCTCGGACACGAGCGCGCACGCCTACCTGCGCACGAACGCGCTCTCCCGCGTGGTCCTCGACAACGTGCCGAACCTGCAGGCCTCGTGGGTGACGATGGGCGGCGGCGTCGCCCAGGCCTCCCTGCACATGGGCTCGAACGACTTCGGCTCCGTCATGATCGAGGAGAACGTGGTCTCGGCGGCCGGCACGACCTTCCAGATGGACTCCGACGAGGTCGAGCGGCACATCCGCGACGCGGGCTTCCGCGCCGCGCGCCGCAACATGAGGTACCAGCTCGTGGGGGGTGCCCAGGCTTGACCCCGCGGGTGGTCAGCGCGCCATGGGTGCTCGCGGGCCGCCAGGGAGGGGCCATCCGCGACGGCGCCGTCGCGCTCGACGGCGACACGGTGGTGGACGTCGGCCCGCGCCAGGAGGTCGAGGCGCGGCGGGGGAAGTCGGAGCGGCGCGACGGCGTCCTCCTGCCGGCGCTCGTGAACGCGCACCTGCATCTCGAGCTGTCCTTCATGGCCGGGGCCGTCGCGGGGGGCGACGGCCTCCCCGCCTGGATCGAGCTCTTCATCTCGGCGCGCGCCCGCGCGCGGACGCAGGACCCCGGCCCCGCCATGATCATGGCGGCGGAGGACCTGGTCCGCTTCGGCGTGGCGGCCGTCGGCGACATCTCGAACACGCTCGCGTCCATCGGCCCGCTCGCCCAGGCGGGCCTGGCGGGGACCGTCTTCCACGAGGTCTTCGGGCCGACGCCGCGGCGCTTCCTCGAGGCGCTCGACGCCGCCAAGGTCATGCGCTCGCTCGCGCCGGAGCCGCCGCCGGGCCTGCGCATCGTGACGAGCCCGCACGCCATCTACTCGACGCCGCACCCGAACGTCGTCGAGCTGCTCCGCGCCGGCCCGGGATCGATCCACCTCGCAGAGGATCCCGCCGAGCGGTCGTTCGTCTCGACCGGCACGGGCGGGTTCGGCCACCTCGTGGCGCGCATGGGCGGCCGCGCCCGGGACCTCGTGCCGAAGGGCCGCTCGGCCGTGGCGGTGGTCGCGCCCGAGCTCCGGCCGCACCACCTCGCCGTCCACTGCGTGGACCTGGACGAGGACGACGTCGCGCTCCTCCGCGCCTCGGGCGCCACGGTGGTCCTGTGCCCCCGCTCGAACGGCTACATCGGCGGGAAGCTGCCCAGGCTCGACCTCCTCCTCGAGTCGGGCATCCCGCTCGCGGTGGGGACCGACTCGCTCGCCTCGGCGCCGTCGCTCGCCCCCCTCGCCGACCTCGCCACGCTCCGGGGCGCCTTTCCGGACATCCCCGCCTCGCGCATCCTGCCGCTCGCCTGGAACGGGCCCGCCGTGGCGGCGCCTCACGTGGGGACGCTCGCGCCCGGCCTCGCCCCCGGCGTGCTCGCCGCGCCCGCGCGCGGCTCCCGCATCGAGGACCCCTTCGAGATGGTGATCGCCTTCGGCGCGGAGGAGAGGCCGTTCGAGTGGCTGGCCCGGGCGAGGCCGCCGCAGGTTCCCCCGCCCTCCGCCGGAGAGGCGCCGCCCCTGTCCCGCCCCGTGGAGGTCGGGTCATGACCGTTCCGGTTCCGCCGCAGAGCCCGGCCCAGGCCGGCCCCCAGCCGGCCCGGGGACCCCGGGTGAGCGCGCTTCCCGCGCTTGCACGGATGGTGAAGCTGTCGCACTCGCTCTTCGCGCTGCCGTTCGCGGCGGCCGCGGTGGTGCTCGTGGCCCGCCAGGCGGCGCTCGATCCCTGGCGCCTCGTCCTCGTGGCGGTGGCCGTGGTGGCCGCGCGCACGGCCGCCATGTCGATGAACCGCGTGGCGGACCGCTGGTACGACGCGAGGAACCCGCGCACCATGCGCCGCGAGCTCGTGACGGGCGAGGTGTCGATGCGGGCGGCCTGGACGCTCCTCGCCGGCAGCGCCGCCGTCTTCGTCGTGGCCGCCGCGCTCATCTCCGAGCTCTGCGGCTGGCTCGCCCTGCCGGTGCTCGGGATCCTCCTCGGCTACTCGTACGCCAAGCGCTTCACCTGGACCTGCCACCTGTGGCTGGGCGTGGCGCAGGCGCTCGCGCCCATCGGCGTCGCCATCGCGCTCACCGGCAGGGCGCCCCTCGCCTCCGTCGCGCTGGGCCTGGGCGTGGGCGCCTGGATCGCCGGCTTCGACGTCTTCTACGCGCTCCAGGACGTGGACTTCGACCGGGGCGCCGGCCTTCGCTCCATCCCCGCCCGCTTCGGCGTCGAAGGCTCGCTCTTCTGGGCGCGGGGGCTCCACCTCCTCGCCATCGCGGGCGTCGCCCTGGCGGGCGCCCTCGCGGGCCGCGGCGCGGGCTGGGTCGCCGGAACGCTCGTCCTCACCGCCGTGCTCGTGGCCGAGCACCTCTACGTCGCTCCCCGGGGCGCGCTCCGCCCCGAGCGGATCAACGTCGCCTTCTTCAACTACAACGCGTTCGCGTCCGTCGCGTTCGCCCTCCTCGCGCTCTCGGATCTCGCGCTCTCCTAGAGGACCTCCTCGATGCCCGCTGCCGCCTCGCGCGCCTCCCCGACCCCGTCGCTCTCCTTCGCGATCTCCCGCGTCGATCTCTCCGTCGCCGACGCGGTCGGCTCGCTCATGGAGCTGTGGGGCTTCCGCCGCCAGCTGGGGCGGATCTGGGCGGTGCTCTTCCTCTCGGACCGCCCCCTCGCGGCGCCGGACCTCTGCGATCGGCTGCGCATCTCCACCGGGCTCCTCTCCATGAGCCTCGCCGAGCTGCGCCGCTGGGGCGTGGTCCGCTCGGTGGAGGTGCCCGGAGACCGCAAGGAGCACTTCGAGGCCGAGACGAACGTGTGGCGGCTCATCGCACGCGTCCTGCGCGAGCGGGAGCAGCGCGCCGTGGAGGAGGCCCTCGCCACGTTCGAGCGCGCCCTCGCCGACGTGCGCGGCGCGCTCGCCGACGTGGATCCCGCCGTCAAGGCGGCCGCGCGCTTCCGGGCGAAGCGCCTCGAGCTCCTCGCCCACCTCTCGCGCGCGGCGCTCAACGTGCTGAAGCTGCTCGTCGATTCGGCGCGGGCCGACATCGGGCCGCTCAAGGCGCTCTCCGAGGCGCTGGGGCGGAGGCCGGAGGCCCGGTCGCGCGAGGCGAGCGCGGCGAAGTAGCGCGGGCGCCGGAACCCCGGCCCGGGAAGACGAGGCCGCCCGGGCTTGCCGTGCCCGCACGTCGCGTGCGAGGCGCGGCGGCGGCGCGAGGCTCGCCGGGCCACCGGCCGAGGCGGAAGCCCCGGACGGCGGCCGCTTGCCGGACCGCCGGGGACCGGCTAGACACTCCCCCCCATGCTCTCCCCGGAAGTCCTCAGGAAGCTCGAGGCCATCGAGCAGCGGTTCGAGGAGCTGACGCAGCAGCTCTCGGACCCGGCGGTCGCCTCCTCGGGCGAGCGCTTCAGGAAGGTCTCGAAGGAGCGCGCCTCCATCGAGCCGACGGTGAACGCCCTCCGCGCCTACCGGAAGCTCGAGAAGGACGTGGCCGACAACGAGGCCCTCCTCGCCGACAAGGACCCGGAGCTCCGGGAGATGGCGAAGGAGGAGCTCGCCCAGCTCCGCCCGCGCCTCGAGCCCGCCGAGGAGCAGCTGAAGGTCCTCCTCGTGCCCAAGGACCCGAACGACGAGAAGGACGTCATCCTCGAGATCCGGGCCGGGGCGGGCGGCGACGAGGCCGGCCTCTTCGCCGCGGAGCTCCTCCGCATGTACCTGCGCTACGCCGAGCGCCACCGCTGGAAGGCCGAGATCGCGGACTCCTCCCCGGGCGCGCTCGGGGGCGTGAAGGAGGCGGTGGTCAACATCTCCGGCGAGTCGGTCTACTCGAGGCTCAAGTACGAGTCCGGCGTGCACCGCGTCCAGCGCGTCCCCGCCACCGAGGCGCAGGGGCGCATCCACACCTCGACGGTGACGGTGGCGGTGATGCCGGAGGCGGAGGACATCGACATCCAGGTGAACCCGTCCGACGTGGAGATGGACGTCTTCCGCTCGACCGGCTCGGGCGGCCAGAGCGTCAACACCACGGACTCGGCCGTGCGGCTCACCCACAAGCCCACCGGCCTCGTGGTGAAGTGCCAGCAGGAGAAGAGCCAGCTCAAGAACCGCAACATGGCCATGCGCATGCTGCGCGCGAAGCTCTACGAGATGGAGATGGAGAAGCAGCGCAGCGCCCGCGACGCCGCGCGGAAGAGCCAGGTGGGCACGGGCGATCGCTCCGAGAAGATCCGCACCTTCAACTTCCCGCAGGACCGGCTCACCGATCACCGCGTCAACTACACGCGCCACAACCTGCCCGCGGTGATGGACGGCGACGTGGAGGACGTCATCGAGGCGTGCCGCACGTTCTTCTCGGCGCAGGCGCTGCGGGAGGCGGCGAGGCCCGAGGAGAAGCCGGGGGAGAAGCGGGCGTGACGCCGCCGGATCGGGCTCGCCGTGCCTGAGGTCTGGACCTCGCTGAAGCTCGTCGCCTGGACCCAGGACTTCTTCGCGAAGAAGGCGGTGGACGCCCCGCGCCTCACCGCCGAGCTGCTCCTCGCGCACGCGCTGTCCTGCGACCGCGTGAGGCTCTACCTCGACTTCGAGAAGCCGCTCGGCGAGGCGGAGCTGGCGCGCTTCCGCGATCTCGTGCGCCGGCGCGCCGAGGGCGAGCCGACGGCGTACCTCCTCGGCCGGAAGGAGTTCTACGGCCGCGCCTTCGGGGTGGACGCGCGGGTGCTCGTGCCGCGGCCGGAGACGGAGCTCGTGCTCGAGGCGGCGCTCGCGGCGCTCCCGGAGAGGGGCCGCGCCCTCGATCTCTGCACCGGGTCGGGCTGCCTCGGGATCTCGCTCGCCCTGGAGCGGCCCGCGGCGCGCGTCCTCGCGACGGACGTCTCGGGCGAGGCGCTCGCCGTGGCGCGCGAGAACGCGGCCGCGCTCGGCGCCGTGGTCGATCTCGCCCAGGGCGACCTGTGGGCGGCGGTACACGCGGCCGAGCCCTTCGACGTCGTCGTGTCCAACCCCCCGTACGTCCCGGCGAAGGAGCTGGCGCAGCTCCCGCGCGAGGTGCGGCGCGAGCCGTGCATCGCGCTCGACGGCGGGGAGGACGGGCTCGCCGTCCTCCGCCGGATCGTCGCGGGCGCGCCCGCGCGGCTTCGCCCCGGAGGCGTGCTGTGCGTCGAGATGCACGAGAGCCATGCGGACGTGCTGCCGAGGCTCTGCCTGGAGGCCGGCTTCGAGCGGGCGGAGGCGCGGAGGGACCTCGCGGGGCTGCCTCGCTTCACGGTGGCCTGCGTGGCGGGCGGGCCGTCGCCAGCGTAGAATCCGCGAGCTTTCCCATGGACAAGATCGTCATCGAAGGCGGCGTGCCCCTGCGTGGCACGGTCGAGGTGTCGGGCGCGAAGAACGCGGCGCTCCCCATCCTGGCGGCGGCCCTCCTCGCCGAGGGCGACCACGTGGTGCGGAACGTGCCCGACCTGGCCGACGTCCGCACACTCGGGAAGCTCCTCGGCCACATGGGCTGCGCCGTGGAGCGGAACGCCGGCGAGAGGCGCGCCGTGGGAATCCGCGTGCCGCCCGCGGTGAAGGCCGAGGCTCCCTACGAGCTCGTGAAGACCATGCGCGCCTCCGTGCTCGTCCTGGGGCCGCTCGTCTCCCGCTGGGGCAAGGCGCGGGTCTCGCTCCCCGGCGGCTGCGCCATCGGCGCGCGGCCCATCGACCAGCACCTGAAAGGTCTCTCCGCCCTCGGGGCGGAGATCCGCCTCGAGCACGGCTACGTCGAGGCGCTCGCGCCGCGCGGCCGGCTGGCCGGGACGATCTTCACCTTCGACGGGCAGACCGTGACCGGCACCGAGAACGTGATGATGGCGGCGGTCCTCGCGAGCGGCCGCACCGTGCTGCGCAACTGCGCGCGCGAGCCGGAGGTGGTGGACCTCGCCGCGGCGCTCGTGAAGATGGGCGCGCGCATCGAGGGGGCCGGCACGGACGAGATCCGCATCCGCGGCGTCGACAGGCTCCGCCCGCTCGACCACGCCGTCATCCCGGACCGGATCGAGGCGGGCACGTTCCTCGTCGCCGGCGCGCTCCCCGGCGGCGACGTGGTGGTGCGCGGCTGCGTGCACGCCCACCTCGAGGCGCTCGTGGAGAAGCTCCGCGCGGTGGGGGCGGAGGTGACGGACGTTCCCGCCGGAGTCCGCGTGGTGGGCGACGGGCGGCCGCGCCCCGTCGACGTGAAGACCGCGCCGCACCCGGGCTTCCCCACCGACATGCAGGCGCAGCTCATGGCCATGCTCTGCCTCGCGGAAGGCACCTCCCGGATCACGGAGACCGTGTTCGAGAACCGCTTCATGCACGTGCAGGAGCTCCTGCGCCTCGGCGCCGACATCACGGTGGACGGCAAGATGGCGGTGGTGCGCGGCGTGCCGACGCTCTCCGGCGCGCCCGTGATGGCGTCCGACCTGCGGGCCTCCGCGGCGCTCGTCCTCGCCGGGCTCGCGGCGCAGGGGACGACGGACGTCCTTCGCGTCTATCATCTCGATCGAGGCTACGAGCGGATCGAGGAGAAGCTCGCCCCGCTCGGCGCGCGCATCCGGCGCGCGAGGGCATGAGCTTCGGGCCCGGGCGTCCGGCGCCTCGGGCCCGGACGCAGGCGGAGGAGATGACGGAAACGATAACGGTGGCCGTGCCCAAGGGGCGGCTCCTCGACGAGGCCTCGGCGCTCTTCGAGCGCGCGCTGGGGGTCTCGCCCAAGAAGCTCCTCGACGGCACGCGCAAGCTCGCCGCCGACGCGCCCGAGGTCGGGCTGCGCTTCATCTCCATCCGCGCCGCCGACGTGGCGAGCTACGTGGAGCACGGCGCCGCGGCGGTGGGCATCGTCGGCCTGGACGTGCTCCGGGAGGAGCCGCGCGATCTGTACGAGCCGCTCGACCTGGGCATCGGCCGCTGCCGCGTGATCGTGGCGCGGCCCCGCAGCTCGAAGCCCCTGCCCCGCGGCGTCGCGCCGCGCGTGGCGACGAAGTACGTCGCGCTCGCCGCCCGGCACTTCGCCCGGAAGGGCGTCCCCGCGGAGATCATCCCCCTGCACGGCTCCATAGAGGTCGCGCCCTCGCTCGGCCTGGCGGACGCCATCGTGGACGTCACCGAGACCGGAGCGACGCTCGAGGCGAACGGGCTCGTGATCGAGGAGGAGGTGCTGGAGGTCTCGGCACGCCTGGTCGTGAACCGCGTGGCGCTGAAGCTCCACCCCGAGCGGCTCCGCCGTCTGATCGAGGCCCTGCGCGAGGCCGTGGCGGGGGATGCCCGCGCTCAAGGTCGTTGAAAGCCGCCGGCCCTTCTGCCTAGTATTTCCCCTTCACCCCCCGCGGCGTGCCGCTTGACCCCCCGACCCTGATCGAATAGCTCCACGGTCCCCAAGGAGGACCCGCACCCGTCATGGATTGCCCTCGCTGCAGCGTAGAGATGTCCGAGATCACCCGCGAAGCCGGAACGCTCCAGCGCTGCGCGGACTGCGGCGGGCTGTGGGTGGACGTGACGGATCTGAACAAGATCCTGCTCCACGCGAACCTCTCCGCGCTCTCGGCGCTGGGCGGCTTCGTCAACGCCGAGGAGATCACGGGGATGTGCCCCGCCTGCAACGTCGACATGGTGGTCGTGGAGGGCGGGGAGAAGCGTTCCGTGAGCTACGACACCTGCGAGTCGTGCGGCGGCATCTGGGTGGACGGCGACGAGGACGAGCCTCCGGCCGAGCTCGACTGGAACGCGGCGGAGAAGCAGATCGTGCACTTCTTCAAGGCGTTCGCGAAGAAGAAGTAGCGCCCTCTCGCGCGCGCCGCTCACCACATCCGATCGTCGCGCCAGGGATACGCCGTGTTCGAGTACCCGCGGATCTCCCAGTAGCCGCGGCGATCCCGGGTGAGGAGCTCGATGCGGTTCACCCACTTCGCGCCCTTCCAGGCCCAGAGCTGCGGCACGACGATGCGCACCGGGCCGCCGTGCTCCCTCGCGAGCGGCTTCCCGTCGACGGCGTGGACGAGGAGGACGTCGGGCTTGAGCGCCTCCTCGAGCGCGAGGTTCGTCGAGTAGCCGTCGTGCGCGTAGGTCATGAGGTGCGTGGCCTCGGGCGCCGGGCGCGCCAGCGCGAGGATCGTCTCGAGGCGCACGCCGCGGAAGGCGACGTCGAGGATCGACCACCCCGTGACGCAGTGGAAGTCCGCCTCCTCGTCGGCCTGCGGGAGCGCGAGCAGATCGGCGAAGGAGAGCGCGAGCGGCGTCTCGACGGCTCCGTCGACGGTGAGCTTCCAGCTCTCCGGCGCGACGTGCGGCGCCTCGCCCAGATCGAGGATCGGCCAGTGCCTCCTCTCGAGGACGTTCTGCCCCGGCGGCTCCTTCGGCATGCCGTGGCGGTTCGTCGGCCCTTCGCCCTGCGGCTTCGGATCCGCGAGCGACGGCGTCCTCCGCATCTTCTCGCCGAAGCGGGCCCGCAGCTCGGCGGCCCCCTCCGCGATGCGGCGCTCGCGCTCGTCCATCGGGCGGTTCTAGCAGAGGCTCCGATGTACGTCATTTCGTGCGCACGGACTCAAGTGCATGGACGAAGGCGCGATTGGCGAGTCGATCCGCTCGCGGCCGTTCACGGCCCCCTCGGGTGCGCACCGGCAGTCATGAACGCGTTAGAGTTCGTTCGTGGGCGGGCACCTGCTCATCGTCGAGGACGATCGCGATCTGCGGGAGCTCCTCACCGTCGCGCTCGAGTCCGAGGGCCACGTCGTGCACACCGCCGAGAACGGCGTGGAGGCCCTGGTCCGCCTCCAGTTCGAGGCCCGGCCCGACGTGATCCTCCTGAACCTCGTGCTGCCCGCCATGGCCGGCGCCGAGGTGCTCGAGGCGATCCGCCGCGACCCGAGGCTCGACGGCGTCCCCATCGTGCTCATCACGGGCGCTCCCGTCCCCGTCGAGATGGGACGCGCGGTCGACGCCGTGCTCGCGAAGCCGTTCGGCCTCGATGAGCTCCTGGAGACCGTCGAGGAGCTGCTCGCGCGCCGGGTCCCTCCCGCGCCGACCCCGCCGCCCATGAGCCTCTGAGCCGCGCCGCCCGACCGGGCCGCCGTCGCGCCGCGGGTCGGCCGAGTGCCGCCTCCGGCGAACGGCTTGACTCCCCGATGCCTTCGCGGCAGAACCAAGGCCGCGACGCGGGAATAGCTCAGTTGGTAGAGCATCAGCTTCCCAAGCTGAGGGTCGCGGGTTCGAATCCCGTTTCCCGCTCCACTCTTGAAGGCCGGAATCCGGTGGCTTGGTCGCCCTGGGTTCCGGCCTTCGTCCTCCCGGACGAGGCTGGCCGTAGCAGGGGCGTAGCAAACCCGGTCACCGCAGGGCCGAACGAGAGCCGGTCCACCTCGGCTCGGAGGTACTCGGGCGCGAGGTGGGCGTAGACCTCGATCGTCAGCTTCGGGTCGCTGTGGCGCAGGATGCGCTGCACCGCTGGCAGGTTCGCGCCGGACATGATGAGCAGCGATGCCGTCGTGTGGCGCAGGTCTTGGAACCGGATCGGCCGGACGACCGCCTTCACCCAGAGCTTGCGGCCAACGCGATGCACACGCCCCCGTCGGCAGGCATGCCGACGTCCTGTTCAGTCGGGTCCATGCAGGTCGCTCGACGACGCGGCGTCGTAGTCCTTTGCTGGCAAGCTATGAGGCCCCTCGTGCTCGCACTCGTTCTCACTTCGAGTTCAGGCACCGGCACATCCAATGCTGCTGCGCCCGCGGCTCTCGCCGGATGCCAGGTCGGGGACGAGGGAACGAATTCGTATTCGATGCTGTGCCCCGGGGCACTCCTCGGGGTCACGAACCGCGAGCCCGGACGGAGCAGCGAGTTCGTCCGCGGCATCGTCTCGGGGTTCGCCTCCGCCGCGCCGCAGCCTGTCGACCGGCAGTCCAGCTAGATAGAGGTCGGCGGAGGCACCCATCCCGCCACGAGGCTTCAGGCCGCGGATGGCCGGGTGCTCCTTGTGCTGAGCGACGACCGCAGCGGCGACGTACGGATCATCACCTGCCAGTCCATGACGACGAGCGAGGTCAGCTGCCACCGCCTCTTGGCCACGATCAGGTCTTGGCGCGCCGGCGGGGCCCCGCCGGCATCGTTACCCAGGAACTTCGAGAAGACGATCGCGGGGCGTCGGATCGGTGCACCGGCGGGCTGCGAGGCGTCGGGCATCGCAGGCTCCGGATCGCTCACGTGCAGTGACAGCACGGTGCTGGCATGGGCGTCGCTGCCGCTGGAGCGCAAGGGGATCGTGGACAGTTGGCTTGCGATTTACCGGGAGAAGGGGCTCGTCGAGCGTCTCGAGCCCTGCGTTGTCGAGGGTATCGAGGGCACCTGCCATGTCGTCCGGAATCCCTCGGGCGGGCCACCCGCCGTCACAGCCGCAGAGGTGGTCGTACGCGGCAGCCTTCTACTTGTGAGCTGTGTCGATCTGCGGCCAAATCCAGGCGTGCCGCCGGTCTGCACGCCCGTGATCTCGCTGTCACCACCGCGGACAAGACCGGCAGACGCTTCCGTCGGCAACAGGCCCTAGGGACGCGCCGGGAGGCTAGTAGACGTCGAAGAACTCGTCCTCGGTGACACCGGCATCCTTGAGGATGCCGCGGGCGAGGCCTTCCTTGAGCGTCTTGCCCCGATGCAAGGGCACGCTGATTCGGGGGTAGCCGGGCCTCGTGAGGACGTGATGGCTACCCGTCGACCACGCGACCGTCCAACCGAGACGCACGAGGGCCTTGATCATCCTGGCCGCGTGGATGCCTGCCATCCGGCCCACTCGCCGCGTTACCTGGCGCGGGCCTGCCGCCGAGCCGTGCGCGGCGCATCCACCGAAAGCCACGCGCTGATGGCGTCCTTCGTCATGCGCTTGGCCTCGCCAAGGTCATCGCCCTCGGTCCGGCAGCCGGGAAGCTCCGGCACCTCGATGGTGTACCCACCGGCCTCGAGGTCGGGGGTGAGGACCGCCCGATACGTGCGACCGCGGACGCGAACGTCGACTTCACGCGGCGCGCCGATCTCGGTGACCTTGCCCTGTAGCGTCCGGACGATGGGCGCGACGTCGATCGCGATGACGACCTGTCCTTCGGCTGTCGCCTCGATCATCTTCTGCGGGTCTTCCGTGAGGGCCAAGACCCGCTTTCCATCGGAGATGAGCGCCAGCGTGGAGAGCGGTCGATCGGTGTGGCGCTTCAAGTACTGCACTGCGCGGCGCACGGCCTGGAGGGAGGCGCCGGCACCGAGAAGCCTCGCCACCACGCGAAACGCGACGAGATCCTCGAACGAGTACACGCGGCGCGATCCTCGCCCTGCCGCCTGCCGGATGGACGAGCGAACGAGCCCCGTCCGGGCCCAGTAGTCGAGCTGTCGGTACGTGATTCCCGCAAGCTCAAGAACGATCTTCGAGCTGAAACCCGTGCTCGTCATGGTTGGCTGATAACATACGTGTAATCACTTCTCAACTCGAACGCCCGACCGCGCTTGGATGCGCCCGAGCAGGCGAAGGGACCAGATGGAGCGACAACCCGAAGCACCTCGCGCTGTGGACGTCGACCTTATCCGCGCTCGACTGAAGCTCGTCGGGCCTGGGCCTGCGGCGCGTCCGGAAAGAGCGGCTCCCTCGGCCGGAGCACGAAACCCAGGACGAAGCCGCCCACGAGCCCGCCGATGTGCGCGGCGTTGTCGATGAAGCGCGCCAGGAGGCCGATGGCGACGTTCAATCCGACGACGATCAGCACCTGGACGATGAGGAACCTGCGCGCTCGCGGGGCCATGCTCGCCCGAGAGCGGAGTGCGTGGGCGAGGAGCACGCCGAGGAGCGCGAACACGCCTGCCGACGCGCCCACGGAGGGCTGCGGCACGAAGATCGTGCTCGCGCCCATCCCCGCCGCACCACCCAGGAGGAACGCGAGCAGGAACTGCGCCTTCCCGTAGACGCGCTCGATCGGGGGCCCCACGGACGCTAGGGCCATCCCGTTGAACCAGAGGTGGATGAGCCCGGCGTGAAGGAAGCTCGCGGTGAAGAGGCGCCAGACCTCTCCCGCCCGGATGCGATCGTCGACCTTCGCGAAGAGGAGGAAGATGCGGCCGTCGACGTCGAACCACGACGCGACGAAGACCGCGATGAACGCGAGGATGAGCGCCGCCGTCGCCGGCGACTGCCTCATCTTGAACCGCAGCCTGTCCTCGTCGGCGATCCGCGGCGGATTCACGGGGAGCAGGATATCAGCCGAGGAGGGCCCGCCTCACCCGGCATCGGCGCCATCCGCCGGGCGTGATGAACGCGCTTCCGGCGCGCCGCGGCGCTTCGACCCCTTCGCCCGACGACGCCGCACTCTGCCGGGTCGATTCGAGACGACGTCGACCTCCGCCGTCCGCAGCGCCATATGGCACGCCGGGCCCGCGATTCGCGCGCGAGCTCGACGCGCCCGCAGCGCCTGCGCCACGGGCCGCGGAACGGAGAGAGCGCCTCGCGATCCGCGCGAGTAGGAATGCGGCCATTCCCCGGCGCCGTGGAATCGGAAGGCACGAGCGTGAAGACGACCCCCGAACGGATCCTGAGCACGTACGTCTCGCTCACGCTGCTCTCGACCTTCGCTTCGTCCTTCATCTGGGGCGTGAACACGCTCTTCCTGCTCGACGCGGGCCTCTCCGTGACGCAGGCCTTCAGCGCGAACGCATTCTTCACCGCCGGCCAGGTCCTGTTCGAGGTGCCGACCGGCGTCGTGGCGGACACCTGGGGCCGGCGGAGCTCGTACCTCCTCGGCTCCGCGACGCTCCTCGTCGCGACGCTCCTCTATCTCGCGATGTGGCGGATCCACGGGCCGTTCTGGGCCTGGGCGGCCTCGTCGATCCTGCTGGGGCTCGGCTTCACGTTCTTCTCCGGGGCGACGGAGGCCTGGCTCGTGGACGGCCTGACGGCCACCGGCTATCGCGGCACGCTCGAGAGGGCGTTCGCCCGGGGCCAGCTGGCCACGGGCGCGGGCATGCTCATCGGCACCGTCGCGGGCGGCGTCATCGCGCAGGCGACGAGCCTGGGCGTTCCCTACGTTCTTCGCATCGTCATGCTCGGCCTCACGTTCCTCGTCGCGCTCTTCCGGATGCACGACGTCGGGTTCACGCCGAGGCGAGGTGCCTCCTTCGGAACGGAGATGCGCAAGGTCCTGCGCGCCTCCATCGAGCACGGGCTCCGCAACCCCCCGGTGCGCTGGACGATGCTGGCCGGCGTGTTCAGCTGGGGCGTCCCCATCTACGGCTTCTACGCGATCCAGCCGTACCTCCTCGAGCTGTACGGCCGCAGCGACTTCGCCATCGCGGGCCTCGCCGCGGCCATCGCGGCAGCCGGGCAGATCGCCGGCGCGCTCGTGGTCCGCTGGGCGCCGAGGCTCTTCCGGCGCCGGACCTCGGCGCTCCTGTTCGCATCGCTCGCGAGCGCGACGTCGCTCCTCGTCATCGGCCTGTCCCGGAGCTTCGGGGTCGTTCTCGCCATGCTCGCCTGCTGGGCGGTCGTCTTCGCGACCGCGATGCCGATCCGGCTGGCGTTCGTGAACGAGCTCATCCCTTCCGAGCAGCGCGCGACGGTGCTGTCCTCGGCGAACCTGCTCGGGTCGCTCGGCGGCGTGGGCATCCAGCCGGCGCTCGGCAGGGTCGCGGACGTGTGGGGGTACGCCACGTCGTACGTCGCGGCGGCGGGGATCGAGGTCCTGGCGCTGCCGTTCCTCGCCCTGGCCCGCCGCGAGCGTGCGCCGTCCGACCCGCTGGCGGTGGGCGGCTCCGGGCACCCGGCCGGCGTCGGAAGTTGAGGCGAGCCCACGGCGGCGCAGCCCGGGTCACCACCACGGCTATCCGACGACGCGGAACCTCAGATGCGTGACGAGCCGCGATGGGCTGACCGGCCCCGCCTCGAGCTTCACGTCCGCGGCGGACAGCCCTTCGAACAGCCGGACGCCCGCGCCGAGCAGCACGGGGGCGAGGTGGACGTCGAGCTCGACCACCACGCCCGCCCTGAAGGCCTGCTGGATGACGTCGGCGCCGCCGGAGATGCGGACGTCCCGCTCGCCCGCGGCCTCCTTCGCTCGTCGCAGCGCCTCGCCGAAGCCCGCGGTGACGAACGTGAACGTCGTGCCGCCCTTCCGCACCCACGGCTCCCTCGCGTGGTGGGTCACCACGAAGACGGGCGCGCGGAAGGGCGCGTTCTCGGGCCAGCTCACCTCGCCCTCGTCGAACATGCGGCGCCCCATCACGTAGGCACCGCACCGGTCGAAGACGGACTTCACGATCTGGTCGTCCGCGTTCGTCTCACCCCCGGTGAGCCCGATGTGCTCGCGAAAGGTGGCCAGAGGGAAGACCCATTCATGGATGCGCAAGCCGCCGTCGCCCAGCGGGTTTCCGGGCCGGCCGTTGGGCCCGGCGATGAATCCATCGAGCGACATGCCCACGTCGACGAAGACGATTCCCATGCGGCACCTCCGCAGAGGCACCGGCAGCCGCGCCGCTCGGGGACGGCCCGTGCCCCGGCACCCAGAAGGACCTCCTGCTCCTTCATCCGGTGCGCGGCCGCTCGCAACGGTCTAGCGTGTCACCCCCATGAGATGCGCCGCGATCACGCTCCTGCCGCTGGCGCTCGCCTTCGCGGGCGGCCCCGCCTTCGCGCGGGTCGCGCGCGTGGAGATCGTCACGCGCAGCGACGTCGCGGGCGGCAAGCCCTTCGGCGACGTCGGCCCCTACGAGAAGTTGATCGGACGGGTGCACTTCGCCGTGCGCCCCGAGGCGAAGCAGAACCGGCGCGTCGTGGACCTCGACAAGGCGCCGCGGAACGCACAGGGCGAGGTCGAGTTCTCCGCCGACCTGTTCCTCCTGAAGCCGAAGGACATGGCGCGCTCGAACGGCGCGCTCCTGCTCGAGATCTCGAACCGCGGCGGCAAGGCCATCCTCGCCATCGTGAACGGCGCCCGCGGCACTCCCGACCCCACGGAGGAAGCGGACTTCGGAGACGGGTTCCTGCTGCGCCGCGGCTACGTCGTGGCCTGGCTGGGCTGGCAGTTCGACGTCCACGGCGAGGGCGGCGTGCGCCTGTACGCGCCGGTCGCGCGCAACGCGGACGGCTCGCCCATCCGCGGGCTCGTCCGCTCGGACTTCAATCCGGACCGGAGCATGGAGGAGATGCCCCTCGGCCACTTCATCCAGGGGCGCATCGGAGGGTACGAGTATCCCGTCGCCGATCCGAAGGACCCGCGCAACGTGCTCACCGTGCGAGATCGGCCGGAGGCGCCGCGGCAGATCATCCCGCGCGGGAAGTGGAGCTTCGCGCACCGGGGCGAGGGCGGGATCGAGCCGAGCGACCGCTTCGTGCGCCTCGAGTCCGGCGCCTTCGAGGCGGGGCGGATCTACGAGCTCGTGTACGCGGCGAAGGATCCGGTCGTGGCGGGGCTCGGGCTCGCCGCCGTGCGCGATCTCGTCTCGCATCTCAAGCATGACAGGGACGCGATCTCGCCGGTCGAGCGCGCCTACTCGGTCGGCATCTCGCAGTCGGGGCGCTTCCTGCGGCAGCTCCTCCACGACGGCTTCAACGAGGACGAGGGCGGCCGCAAGGCGCTCGACGGCGTCATCGCCCATGTCGCCGGCGCCGGGCGCGGCAGCTTCAATCATCGCTTCGCCCAGCCGTCGCGCGACGCGCAGCCGATGTCGGCGATCTTCTACCCGACGGACCTCTTCCCCTTCGCGGACGCGAGGACGACGGATCCCCGCACCGGCGCGGCCGGCTCGCTCCTCGGCGGGACGCCTTCGCGCTTCCAGCCGAGGCTGTTCCTCACGAACACGTCCTACGAGTACTGGTCGCGCGGCGCGTCGCTCGTCCACACCACGCTGGGCGCGAAGGCGTCGGACCTCGAGCCGACCGCGAACGTGCGCATCTATCTCCTCGCCGGGCTGCAGCACTTCACCGGCACCTTCCCGCCCAGGCGCGACGACCGCGGCGCCGAGCCGCAACTTCCGACAAACCCGAATCCCGTGCGCTGGTTCTGGCGCGCGCTCCTCGCCGACCTCGACGACTGGGTGCGCGCCGGCGTGGCGCCGCCGGCGAGCGCCTTCCCGCACGTCCGCGACGGGACCCTCGTCGCGCCGAGCGCCCTCCGGTTTCCGGCCATCCCGGGCGTGAAGCCGCCCGCCCCCTACGAGCCCTTCGCGCTCGACTTCGGCCGGCGCTTCGCGGGCGCCGGCATCGTCGACGAGCAGCCACCGGCGGTGAAGGGCACCTACCACGTGCTCGTCCCGCAGGTGGACGAGGCCGGCAACGAGCTCGGCGGCGTACGGCCGCCGGAGCTGCAGGTGCCGCTCGCGACCTACACCGGCTGGAACCACCGCGCCCCCTCCATCGGCGCGCCCTGGGCGCGGATCAGCTTCCTCGGCGCCTATCTCGCGCTTCCGCGCACGCCGGCCGACCGGCAGAGATCCGGCGATCCGCGCAGGTCGATCGAGGAGCGGTACGCGAGCCGCGAGGCGTACCTGGAGGCCTACGCGGCCGCGGTCCGCGATCTGGTGAAGCAGCGGTTCCTCCTCGAGGAGGACGCGGCCGCCATCGTGGAACGCGGCCGCCAGGAGTGGGAGTTCGCGACGGCGACGGTGGCCGCCCGGGAGTAGGCGCTCGCGCTAGCCCCGCGCGCCCTTCGCGCCTGCGACCTCCGCGGCCATGCCGAGCCACCCCCGCACGGCCTCGCGGGGCAGCTCGTCGACGGTGCGGAGCTCGAGATGCTTCCCGGTCTTCCCCTCGCCCTCGAGGAGCCCGCGGGCTCCACGGGCGAGCCGCGCAGGGTCCGGCGCGCGAGCGGCGGCCTCACAGATACATGCCGATGCCCACGAGCACCGTCGTCTGCCGGCGATCGCTGAGGTCGAGGCCACGCCCGCTCGCGTCGGACGTGCGGTTCGCGAAGCGCCTCCCCTGGATCTCCGCCGTCAGGAAGGCGTTCCGGTCGAGGAAGACGTCGAAGCCGGCGAAGGCGCTGCCGGAGGCGCGCCAGCGCGTGTCGGGGTCGAGCAAGGACGCGCCGGCCGCGAGCCCGATGAACGGCCGGATGGGGGAGCGATCGAAGAAGTCGTACTTGAGTCCCAGCTCCGCCACCCGGCCGAGCTCCGTGTACTGGGCCTGGACGCGGAGGCGCGCGCCCCCGTCGCGCCCTCGCAGCTCGAGCGCCGCGGCCGCGGCGTTGCGATCGAGCTCGCGCCCGCCTCTCGTCCCGACGGCGGGATCGGTCGTCCGCCCGGGCATGAACACGAGCGCGAGGCGGCCGCGCCCGCGCTCGCGCGGCGCCGGGTAGGCGAGCGCCGGCGGCGGCGCGTAGGCGGGAGCGGGCGGCGCGTAGGCGGGAGGGGGCGACGCGTAGGCGGGAGCGGCAGGCGCGTACGCAGGGACCGCCGCGGGCGCCGCGGCGGGCCGCGGAGCGCTGCAGACGTAGATGAGCTTGCCGTATCGATCGCGGACGGGCGTGTACCCGGGCAGGCATCCCGCCACGTTCGCCGCTGCGCAGGGCGGCGGATCTCCGGCGGAGAGCGGCTGCGGGCACGCCTGACCGAGCGCGACGGTGAGGAGAAGATCCGCGAGCAGCATGGCGTCCTCCGAGGACGCGGAGGTGTGCGAGATCCGTACCGGCGCCCGAAGCGCGTATCGACGGGAGCGGAAGGCATTCGCCGGCGTGACCCGTCCGCACACCGCGCCGCGGCCGCACGGAACCTGAGCGGGATGAGCGAGCCACGAGAGCCGCGAGGCTTCCGAGCCGGCCGCCCGCTCCCGTCGCACCGGAGCGATGCCCGTTCCGGACTTCGCTCCGCCGGTCGACCAGCTCGAGGATTTGGCCTTCGGGTGCGGCGTGCCGCCCCCGAACGTGTGGCCCTAGAGAGCGCCCCTCGTTCGGGGCCTGAGCCGCGAACCTGGCGAACCAAGCGTCCTTTTCGCCCGGGGCGCCGAGGCACCACCCAGCTGCGACAACGTGCAGCCATCGCCGCTCCTGCGAACGTGGGTTGGACGCGCTAGGATGTATCTGCAGCACGCAGTCGAGCCAACGAACAAGGAGGCCGAGATAGCAGAGCCGTCGTCGTATCTGACAGACTCGCAGTCTCGCCCGGCCTAGAGCCGGTCACGCGCCCGAACCGAAGCGGGCGCCAGCTCAAAAATGAAGAGGCCCGCCAGACGGGCCTCTTCTTCGTTCGCGTCGAGCGATCCTCGCGACCGCAATCCCCACGTTCGAGCGAACACGTGTTCAAGCGGCGGCCATCGCCTGCCGCCTGCGCCTCGGCCCGAGTATCGCCTTCACGACCTCAGTCCCGACGAGCAGCGTCGCCGCCGTCCCGGTGGCGACGGTCCAGTCGAGCGCCCCGAGCGGCACGGTATGGAATGCCGTCTGGAGCACGGGCACGTAGAGCGCGAGCAGGTGTGCGAGCAAGGACACCGACACACCGCCGAGGAGCCAGCGGTTCTCGAGGAATCCGGCGATGGCGCTGCGCGAGGTCGAGCGGCAATTGAAGACGTTGAACAGCTGGAACAGCACGAGGGTCGTGAAGGCCATCGTGCGCGCGCGCTCCTGGTCGGCGGCGTTCGGGGCAGTGCCGCCGGCGAGCACCGTGAAGAAGCCTCCCGGGTAGTAGGCGTCCAGCACGCCCACGGTCCCCACCATCATCGCGAGGCCCACGCCCGCGAGGCGGATCCAGTCCTCCCTGGTGAGCACGCCCGAGCCGCGCGCCCGGGGCGGGCGCTCCATGAGATCCGAGTCCTTGGGATCGACGCCGAGCGCGAGCGCGGGAGGTCCATCGGTGACCAGGTTCACCCAGAGGAGCTGGGCTGCCAGCAGCGGAAGGAACGGTCGACCGCCCTCGGAAACCAGGCCGAACAGCACGGCGAACGTCACGCCCGCGAACATCGTGAGCAGCTCGCCGGAGTTCGACGACAGGAGGTACATGAGGTACTTGCGGATGTTCTCGAAGATTCCGCGCCCCTCCTCCGTCGCCTTGACGATGCTCGCGAAGTTGTCGTCGGTCAGCACCATGTCGGCTGCTTCCTTCGAGACGTCCGTGCCGGTGATGCCCATCGCCACGCCGATGTTGGCGGCCTTGAGCGCGGGCGCGTCGTTGATGCCATCGCCGGTCATCGCGACGACGTGCCCCTTGCGCTGCAGGGAGCCGACGATGCGCAGCTTGTGCTCGGGATCGACCCGCGCGTAGACGCGCACGTCCTCGACGATCGCGTCGAGCTCCGCCTCTCCCATCTTGCTCAGCTCGTTCCCGGTCACGAGACGCGATCCCGGCTCCAGGATCTCGAGCTCGCTGGCGATGGCCTCGGCGGTCGCGGGGTGGTCTCCGGTGATCATCACCGTCCGGATGTGCGCGCGGCGGGCCGTCGCCACGGCGGCCTTCACCTCCGGCCGCGGTGGATCGATCATGCCGACGAAACCGAGCAGCACGAGGTCATCCTCGACGCTCTCCGGCACCGCTCCGTCGGAGGTCCCGCTGGTGGCGTCGCTGTGCAGGGCGGAGGCGGGTAGCGTGCGCGAGGCGATCGCCAGCGTCCGGAGCGCCTGGCGGGCGAGCGCCTCGTTGCGCCGGGTGAGCTCCAGGCGGCGATCGTCGTCGAGTGGCACCAGCTCCCCGTCCATCGCCACGTGGCGGCATCTCCCCAGAAGGATCTCAGGTGCGCCCTTGACGAAGAGCCGCAGCGCGCCGGCGTCGTCGGGATCCCGATGCACCGTCGTGTGGCGCTTGCGCTCGGAGGTGAACGGAATCTCGGCGACGCGGGGGAAGCGCGCCAGCTCGGGCTCGCCGATGCCGAGCTTCCGCGCCGCCACGACCAGCGCGCCCTCCGTGGGGTCGCCCTGCACCCGCCACCTGTCGCCGGTCTTGACGAGCGCCGCGTCGTTCACGAGCGCCGCCGCCACCAGCGTGGCCTTCACCCCTTCGCGAAGCCGCGCCGGCGCCTGGGCGAGCGGCATTCCATTCACCGTGAACTCACCTTCCGGAACGTATCCGCTGCCACCGACCTCCACGAGCGTGCCTGCCGTGAAGATGGCGCGCACGGTCATCTCGTTCCTCGTCAGGGTGCCCGTCTTGTCGGAGCAGATCACCGTGGCGGCGCCGAGGGTCTCCACCGCGGGGAGCTTGCGCACGATCGCGTGGGCAGCCGCCATGCGCCGGACGCCCAGGCTCAGGCCGACCGTCACGATGGCGGGGAGCGCCTCCGGAATCGCGGCCACGGCCAGGGCGACGGCGAACAGGAACAGCCCCAGGATCGCCTTCAGGTCCACGACGGGGCTCGTGACCAGCCCGGTCGCGAACACGACGGCGCAGATCCCCAGCATCGCGACGCTGAGCCGCTTGCCGGTACGGTCGAGCTCCTGCTGGAGCGGGGTCGCCTCCTTCTCCGCGGCCTCGAGCAGCCCCGCGATGCGGCCGACCTCCGTCTCCATGCCGGTCGCGACCACGACCGCACGGCCGCGGCCGTACGTCGCGACGGTGCCCGAGTAGAGCATGTTGCGGCGGTCGGCGATGCCGGCGTCGGCATCGACCGGACGCGGGTCCTTCGGGACCGGCACGCTCTCTCCGGTGAGGGGTGCCTCGTCCGCCTGGAGGTTCGCGGACTCGATCAGGCGGGCATCCGCGGAGATCTTGTCCCCCGCCTCCACCAGCATCAGGTCACCGGGGACGATTTCCGCGGCGAGCACGCGCCGGCGCTCGCCGTCGCGCAGCACGTTCGCCTCCGGGGCTGCGAGGGCCATCAGCGCCCGCACGGAACGCTCGGCCCGCGCCTCCTGGAAGTAGCCGAGCAACGCGTTCAGGACGACGATCGCCAGGATCACGATGGCTTCGTACGGGAGCGCGGTCTCGCGCGGAGATTGCAGCGCCCACTCGACGCCCGAGATGACCGTGGCAACGAGCAGGATGATCACGAGGAAGTTCTCGAACTGCTCCAGCAGGTGCTTCCACCAGGGCGTCTCCGGCGCGGCCTTGAGCTGGTTCGGCCCGAAGTCGGCGAGCCGCTTTTGTGCCTCCGCGGTGGACAGCCCCCGCACGGCGTCGGATCCGAAGGTCGAGACGATGGCCTCCGCACTCTCCGCGTGAGGACGCAACCGAGGGCCGCCCGGCGCGGCGGGGCCCTTCTCGGCGCTGAGGGTCGGGTGCTCGCTCGGCGCGGACGATCCGGGCCCTGTTTCCACGACGCTCCTCCTCGGGCTCACTCCGCTCGCGCCGCAAGACCCCTTCGGACGTCGCGAACCGACCACCAGAAGGCGAGCCCGATGAACCCTGCGCCGACGAGGCCCGTCACGGCCTGCGGCACCTCCACCAGGGTGCCGATGAACATGAAGCCGGCGAGGGCGCCCACCGCGTAGAACGCGCCGTGCTCGAGGTACGCGTAGGACTCGAGCGTGCCCCGGTCCACGAGCAGGATGGTGAGGCTCCGCACGAACATGGCGCCGACCCCGAGGCCCAGGGCGATGATGAAGAGCTCGTTCGTGAGCGCGAAGGCGCCGATGACCCCGTCGAAGCTGAAGCTCGCGTCGAGGACGTTCAGGTAGAGGAAGCCCGCCATGCCGGCCTTGTGCAGGTCCGGCGCGTGCCCCTCCTCCGGCTTCATGAGATCGCCGATGGCGTCCACGCCGATGAAGGTGATGAGGCCGAAGATGCCGGCCACGAGGAACTCGTGCGACTCCTCCGGCGAGAGGAAGCGCGAGAAGCCGTAGAGGATCACCATCATGAGGCCGAGCTCGATGGCCTCGAACTTGCCGAGCCGCACGAGCTGCCGCTCCACGAAGCGGATCCAGTGCACCTCCTTCTCGGTGTCGAAGAAGTACTTGAGGGAGACCATGCCGAGGAAGGCGCCGCCGAAGGCGCCCAGCGCCACGTGCGCGCTGGCGAGGAGCCGCGCGTACTCGGCCGGATCGAACGCGGCGAGGCGCACGGTCTCGATCGGGCCGATCTTCGCGACCACGCTCACCACGACGACGGGGAAGAGGAAGCGCATCCCGAACACGGCGATGGCCATGCCCCAGGTCAGGAAGCGGTGGCGCCAGATGGGCGCCATGTCCCGCATCACCGTGGCGTTCACGACGGCGTTGTCGAACGAGAGCGAGGTCTCGAGCACGCCGAGCAGCGCCACGATGAGCACGGTCGACAGGACGCCCGCGACGGTGCGGTGGACGTACCAGCCGAGGAGCCCGCCCAGCACCAGGCAGATGAACGTGAACCAGAACGATCCCGTGAAGTAGGCCAGCGTCCGACGCATTCGCGCTCCTATCGACGAGGAGCCGGTCCGCCTCGGCTGCCTGCGGCCCGGCCCATCCGGTCCTGCCCCGCGCAGAGCTTAGAACAGACGCGAGCCCGGACGAAGAAGCGTCGCCGCGCAGGTGCCGCGGCGCGCCGCGCCATACGCGCAGAGTCCCCTCCGGGAACGTCCTCCCACGGGGCCGTCCCCTCCCGGCGGCTCCCCACGGATCACTAAGTTCTCGCGCCACGTCCGGCGCCCGGGGAGGGCAGCGCCGCCCGGAGGGTTGTCGCCATGACGTCGAGCCGTGTCCCGATCCTGTTGTTCCTCACACTCTCGTCCGCATGCGCCGGGGTGCGCGGCGGGCGCGCGTCGTCGTCGCCCGCGGCGATGCACCAGGCCGACGAACGGATTCCGCCCATCGCCGCGTTCAGCGCAGGCAAGGAGCGGAACGCGTACGACGAGGCGCTCGCGCAGGAGCAGCAGGGCTGGCAGCTCGAGTCGGCCGGCGACACCGCAGGGGCCCGCCAGCCGCTCGAGGCGGCCGCCCGGGGCTACCTGGCGTTCGCGGATCGCTTCCCGAACACCGGCTGGGACGTGGCGCTGCGCTACCACGCGGCCGATCTCCTCCGCCGCGCGCAGGCCTTCGACGACGCGGCCAGCGTGGCCGAGGCCGTGGCGGGCGACCCCCGGGCGAGCGCGAAGTCGAAGGCCATGGCCTGGCTCGAGGTCGCGAACGCCCAGGTCGGCGCGAAGAAGATCGAGCCCATCCAGATCACCCCCGCGAGCGAGCGCGAGGGCCGCCCTGCCGAGGCGCGGGCCCTGCCCGAGCCGTGGAAGCGCTTCGTCGAGGCCGCCGACGCGTTCCTCCAGAGCCCGGAGGCCTCGCGCCCCGAGCCGAAGGAGCACGTCTTCACGAACGGGCAGCTCGCGTTCGTCGCCGCGCGCGTCGCGTTCGCGCACGACGACATGGAAGGGGCGCGGCGGCAGCTCGCCATGATCCTCGACCGCTGGCCGGACCAGCCGAGGGTCTTCGAGGGCGCGGCCCCGCTGTACGTCCAGACCTTCCTCGTGGCGAAGGACTACGAGGGCGCGCAGACCGCCATGGACAAGGTCCGCGAGACGGCCCGCGCGCAGATGGAGAGGGCGACGGAGCAGGACGCGCGCGCCGCGTACGAGAAGAGCCTCACCGAGACGGGCCGCTTCGCCTCGACCGTGCAGTACGAGCGCGCCCGGGCGCTCCTCGACAAGGGCAACGCCGCCGAGGCGGCCCAGGCCTTCGAGGCCCTGGCGAGCGAGCCGGGCGGCGACCAGGCCGCCGCGCTCGTCGGCGCCGCCATCGCCTCGGACAAGGCCGGCAACGCGGACCACGCCGCGGAGCTCAGGAAGCGCCTCATCGACGAGCACGCCGATTCCCGGCTCGCCCCGGGCGCCGCGCTCCAGCTCGCGGCCTACCTGTCGAAGAAGGGCGACCACCCCGGCGCGGCGAAGACCTACTCCATGCACGCCGACAGGTGGCCGGACGACCCGAACCACTGCACCGCGCTCCGGAACGGCGCCGTCGAGCTCGACCTCGCCAAGAACGCCGCGGAGGCGGCGGACCGCTACGAGGCGTTCGGCTCCGACGCGCGCTGCGGGCAGGCCTCTCCCGACGTCGCGGCCCTCGCGCTCTACCGGGCGGGACAGCTCTACCTCTCCGCGAAGAAGCGGTCGGAGGCGCGGGACGCCTTCCAGGCCGCGGCCGACGTGAAGGGCGTCTCCACGCCCGACGCGAAGGCCCGCGTGGCCGACGCCCGCAAGCAGGCGAAGCAGCTCGGCACCGCGGCGGGGCGCAGGCAGCCCACACGGTAGCGTGTTGAGGACCCTCCTTCGCGCGTGGACGCGTGCCAGCGCAGGGGCAGCCGGAGGAGGCTGCCCCAGCCCCCCAGGAGGCCCCAGCGATGAGCGCGGCTACGCCGCGGGTGCGGATCTCGAGCGAGCGGGGGTCCGGGGGGCGCAGCTTCATCGCGCCCCCCAGCATGACGTTCAGCGGACCTTCACGCCGAAGGACAGCCCTTCGGCGGTGGGGAAGATCGTCGCGCGGAAGCGGCCGCCGCGCGCGAGCCGCTCGCTGAACCGGCGGAGGGCCGCCATGGCCTCCGCCGGTTCGGCCTCGGGATTCTCCTCGTGGACGTGCCCGAACCCGAAGGTGTTGTCCGCGAGGAGGACGCCGCCCACGCGCAGGTGAGCCTCGGCCCAGGCGAGGTAGCCGGGGTAGCCGGTCTTGTCGGCGTCGAGGAAGACGAGATCGAACGGGGCGTCCGGGTCGAACTCGCGGAGGCGCTCCGCCGCCCGCCCGACGTGGATGCGCACGCGGTCCGACAACCCGGCCCGCGCGAACGACTGGCGGGCCACCTCCGCGTGGTGCGGCTCGAGCTCGAACGTGTGGAGGAGGCCTCCCTCGCCCATTCCGCGCAGGAGGCAGACGCCGCTGTACCCGCCGAGCGTCCCGATCTCGACTGCACGCCGCGCCCCGCAGGCGCGGGCGATCACCTCGAGGTGCAGCCCGTCGAACGTGCCCACCTCTATGGGCGGAAGCCCGGCCGCCGCGCTCCGCTCCCGGATCTCGCGGAGGACGTCGTCCTCCGGCGTGTAGACCGATACGGCCCATGACGCGAGCGGCACGCTCGCCTGCCCGAAGCCCTTCACCGGCGGAGATCCCATCGCGCGCCTCCTCCCGTGGAGGGTGTCGCGGGCGGTCGGGCCCTGCACGGTCCGTCGGGGGATTCCGGAGCGGCCGTTTACGACGCCGCTCAGGCCTGCGCCGGCGCTCCGCCCATCGTCGCGAGCGCGCCGCGGAACTGCTGGATGAGGCGGACGACCTCGTTCCCCAGGTCCACCGCCTGGCCGCGCGCCTCGGCCTCGCGCAGCATCGCCGCCACCTTGCCGAGCGTGCGCGCCAGGTCGGACATCGCGGCAGGCATCCGGACGAGCGTCCCCGCGTGGCGGAACCGCTCCAGATCGATCTCGAGGCTGGCTGCGAGCGCACCGGGTTCGCGGACCTCGATCACGGTTGAAAGGTGGTGAGCCTGCCCATCCCGGCAACCCCGGCCGCGCGGCGGCCCCGCCCACGGGACCGCTGTTCAGAAGACGAGCGCGAGCGCGAGGACGCCCACGAGCACGAACGCGAGCGAGACCTTCACGGCCGTGCCGACCACGAACCCCAGGAACGCGCCCACGCCCGCCTTCATCGCCCGCTCGAAGTTCGGATCGCGGGCGTACTCCAGCACGATGGCCCCCACGGCCGGCCCGAGGATGATGCCCGGA